>JBHLND010000066.1:0-11104 GCA_048937485.1 Promethearchaeota archaeon | reverse complement strand
CTCCAATCCTATTGCACGGTCCATGTACGAAGAAGGTCCAATATACCAGGCCATTGGCTGGTATCCACTCTCCGCCGCGAGGAATTCTCTGAAATCAACATTCCATTCGCTAACGACGGGGTCTCTTCTCAAGATACTCATCAGTACTTCTCCCCACTCCTGCCATCGTGCCATGAAATTGTAAACCGAAGTTGCTAGGCTTCTAAGACTGCCTCCCCTTCGGTTAGCTGGTCCTTCGAACAAAAGAACGATTCTGGTGTAATTGTCCTTGGTCATCGTACCTACTGCAAGTCCTCTACTATAGGAAGAAACCATGAGTGCCAAAGCAGGAACGAGCGAAGGTATATCGCAGGGCTGGTAGCGTCCGGGAATATTCTTCTCAAATCGCTCGAATGTAGAGAGGATATCGCTCCGCATACCAATGACCATCAACATCCATGCATCCTTGTCCGTTCCTCTGTAGCGAACCTTTGCCGTCACGATATTTCGATCCTTGTTGTTGAATAGGACTTGCAACGGCATCGTCACATCAATCATCGAACGATTCCGTTCGCTTCCATCACACATATGATATAGCTGCTCTTCCAGTTGTGAGATCATGTCTCAACACCACATCTGCAAGAGTAACTTCACAGAATTATAGACAAGTTTTCCCAGTCGCGCAGAAACATATGCATATCACTCTTGATGGATAAATGAAAAGTAATAACCGCACCCAGATAAATATAGGATTAATGAAAGGCTTTTGCTAAGGAATAAACTTTTAGAAGGCCAATTTTGCTTGCTAGTTGCCCTTAATTGCACATCCTATGTGGAAAAACCGAGAGAATAAGATCAACTGAGAATAAATAGCAATATCAGAAATGAATGGTTTGTTGTTATGGGCCCAGATACGAACGTAATTGAATCGAACTAGAGCCTGCTGGCAGGAGAGCAAATTGATTTCTACATAGCTGCATTTTGAAGCATAGGATGTGTCAAAAAGAACCATTTTGACCCAAATCATCAAATTTGGGGATTCATAAGTCCGACTTGTGATAGGGGAATGTTATAGGGGATATATCGAGCGGGATATCTTATAGACGGTTTTCCTTGGGTCCAGCAAACAATCCAATAGTTTCTGTAGCCCAGTCTAAATGCGTGGGGGAATTGGATTCCCCAGGATTTAGGAGGCACAAAGAGCAGATGTCACTACTAAGCAAAGTCGTGTCACTGGTTGCAAAAAGGAAACAGCGGCAGATTGAGCGAGTTCTTAATTTCCCACAAGAGATGACTGAAGAGAAACTAGGCGCGATATTGAAGCGACATAAGAACACAGTCTTCGGACGAAAATACGGATTTGACAGACTATCGACAGCTGAACGATACTCAAGTGAAGTTCCCTTGATGGATCATGGGTCTCTGAAGCCCTACCTAGATATGGTGTACAAGGAACCAGCAGGAGGTGTCCTGACAGCAGACCCAGTAATTTGGTACTTGCAGTCGTCCGGAACAACAGGGCATCCCAAGAGACTCCCCATTACAGAAGCCAGCGTAAAGGATCTTGCCAGCGGATCATCGCTATCTTGGATGGCCTTCCTAAGTTTGGAGCCAGAGAATGCGAAGGTAGTCGATGGCGCAATGATCACTTTCGGAGCTCCTGCACTTATTGATTATATAGGCGATATTCCGGTCGGTTATGGAACAGGGGTTCTGACTCAGCGGCAGAATAAGCTATTCCAACGACTAATCAAACCAGGGGCGGAAGTGTTCAACATCCTAGATATGGAAACCAAGATGAAAGCCTACGCCAAATTGATGGCGACTGAGAACGTAACTGGGCTAGGAGGGATAACAACACTTACTCTGGCACTTGTACGCCGGATGCAAAGTATGTACGGCCCTTGGTTGCTTGATGAACTGAAGGGTTCTAAACATGAGAAGAGAATCCGAGACGCCCTTGATGACGATGGACATCTTGACGTGGAGCATCTATGGCCCAACCTAAGACTATTCTTCACAGCCGGAATAAACACTGATCCCTATCGAGAGTGGATTACTAAGACATTCCCGAACATTACAATCTGGGAATCATACGGCGGCTCAGAGGGCTTCTATGCTGGTCAGCTACTTCCGGAACCAGGAGTTCAATTGGCGACACATTTGAATTACTTTGAATTCATTCCCGAAAGCCAAACCTCGGAGGCAGACCCGGATGTAATTCCTCTTAGTGATGTCAAGAAGGGTCAAAGGTATGAGATTGTTGTCACGAACAATGGAGGCTACTACCGATTTCGAATTGGCGATATGATGACATTTACGAATACCGACCCGTACTCTGTTAGGCATATTGGAAGAAAGGGGAAGGTAGTGAATCTCTCGGGCGAGAAAATCACGGATGCCCACGTCACAAATGCGATGAACGAAACCTGCAGGAGGACCGGAGCAGAGGTTGTCGACTACACCTTGGTGGGCATGATTACCGAAGGAGTGCCGCACTACACACTGGCAACCATGTTCAGAAGCCCTAACATCGACACTGTCGAATTCATTAGAGTCTTCGAAGAGGAGATAATGACAAGCAACAATGAGTTTCAGATAGTCCGAGAGATGGGCGCATTGGGTCCGACCACAATGAGAAAAATGATTGCCCCCTATTCTGAAACAGTAATTCGGAAGTCGCTCATTCAGGCTAAACCAATCACACTCACTACGAATCAGGAGGTTCTAGCTGAGTGCGAAACTTCGTAGAGCCAGACAGCTGAGCTAGTATTCAACTACCAGCTCAACTGGTTCAGCTCTCCTGGCCCACGGATTTGTAATGGCCAAGGCGGCTATTATTGTTGAAAGAGCAGTGATTAAATCTGGTAGGACCACAAGTCCCATTGCAGCTAGTGGCACTTTAGCTGTCTGGCTAGCAACCATCAGAAGTAATGATAGGACCATGAGGTCGCTTCTGACCTCCTCGAGTCGTCCTGTTTTCCAGGTGACTGTAAATGTAATAATCAGGCCGACCAGTATTACCAGGATAACTGGAATTATCGAGATCATTATCATTTCTTGTGTTGCACCCAATAGGGGGACAGCAAATGCATAGAAAGCAAGAAGTGTAATCACGTATTTGTAGTACTTCTCAAAGCGAGGAAGCCAGATAACCAATAATACTACTGACAACGGAATGAGTGCAGTACCGATTAGAATGGCTCGTACTCGAAATAGGTCCATTGTAACATTCAGAATGCCCATTGTAGAGAGTGCTAGAACGCCAGTGTTCATCGCCTGAACAAGAAAGGATATGCTAAAGACAAGTGGCAGGTCGGTATAAAGGCGAGCTTTCTGGCGATTCCATATATGGAATAAGTAGAATGATACAGCAACTGACAGAACTGCTGCTGCCAAATTCGAGTACACAGTTACATCAATAACATCTTGCATGGATTATTCCCCCTTCAAGCTAATTGTAGATTCCTTGACTACAAGGTTCAAGTTGAATGACCCCCATTCGAGGTTGCTCGCTGCTTCAGCCTTTCCCAATGGTGCTCCGCATCTTCAATTCTATACCTCCAGGTCAAGAGAATGAATGAAGAAAACAGGAACAATATGAGTATCAATGATATTGCCATAAGGCCCGGTTCCATGAATGAGAAATCGGGACCCTGAACAGCTGGATCAGGACCGAGCTTAAAGCTCTCATTTGCGAAGTTTACAAGCGTGTGTGTAACAATGGGTCCTGTCAATGTTCGTCCAGAACTAAACTTCTCATAATAGACGCCAAAGAGGAGGCCTAGAAAGGCAGAAATGAACATCATGCCAAATGCCTCGCCCAAAGATGAGTTGTTTGCTATTGGCCAGATGATATGCCAGACTCCAAATATGAGGGCTGAGAGAAGTATCGCTTTGTTTGCAGAGAATTGGGCTTTTAGTCCGTTTTGAAGGAGACCTCGGAATAGAGTTTCTTCAAAGACTCCATTGACGAAGAAGAAAGCAAAGCTATACCAAAGCAGATTTGCAGAAACAATGTAGAAGTCAAGAGGATACGACGGGTCCAGGAAGGTTGCATAGAGAATGGCCGCACCAATATCCACGACCAAGTAGAGAGTCAGGAAAACAAGAACTCCTACTGTGATATGGCTTCTGACCTTATATCGGCTTAGACCTAGAATGTCGCTTAGCTGGTCCTTTCGATAGAAAAAGAAGACGGCCAGGAGAATGATCAATGGACCAAGCTTCGATGGCATGATGTTGATCCAAGTATTTCCCAGATTGAAAAGAAACACATCGGCAATTCTCCAGATGACCCCTACTACCAGGAAAACCAATCCAAGTAGTAGCAGGCTCACCTTGGACAATATCGAAACAGACCGTTCCTCATTAGCGCTGGTCTTCTGTAACTGGGCCACAGTCATAGGTGGATCACTCGGGAAATCGTCGGCTCATTGCTATTTAATCCCGTAAAGGTTTCACCAGTTGATAGCAAATTCAGAATAGAGAATCTAATCCGAAGAATCTACGAAAATCGCCAATATTGTGTCTCTGCAATATGCATTTTGGAGTGCCCAAGTGTATGAAAAAGATGTAATAGGTTAATAATGGGTCAATAAAGCATTTATAAGACCCATTAATAATAGGGCGAGCCTATCTTACTTCTTAATACATGGATACGTGTAATGAGTGGACTCAATAATCATACAGACAAGCCAATAGCTTTCGTGCCAATGTGCTTCCCTGTGAGGGATCTGAAATCCCTGAACTACCGGAGGCAAAAAGCAGATGTCAATAATGAGCATCCTGTTCCGCAAGATTGCGGCAAGGAAAGCGAAGGAGATAGAACGTCTACTCAACAATCCTGTTGAGATTATGGATGGCAAGCTGATGTCCATCCTAAACCGGCACAAGGAAACTGCATTTGGGAAGAGGATGGGATTCGAGGCAATTCGTTCTCCTGATGAGTATTCGGAAACCGTGCCCTTGTCAGACTACTATTCAATGCTTCCATGGATTGAGCAGGTGTATGAGCACCCAGATGGAAAGATACTGACAGCAGACCCAGTCTTCTGGTACATGCAAACATCAGGTTCCAGCGGAGAGCCAAAACGTTTGCCTGTCACCAAGGAAGGACTCTCAGACTATGGAAGAGGATCTACACTCATTTGGATGGCGTACGTAAATCAACATCCAGACAATGCAAAGGTTCTTGATGGCACCCTTCTAATGTTTGGAGCCCCCTCGGAATTAGATCATATCAATGGGATTCCAGTGGGATATGCAAGTGGAGTGACTCCGCGCTTAGCTAATCCGATTTTCAAGCGTCTCCTGAAACCTGGAGATGAGGTCTACAATATAACTGACATTGACTTGAAGATGAGGACATATGCCGAGTTTGCGGCTACGCAGGATCTGACAATGATGTCAGGCATAACAACTCTATGTCTAGCATTCATCAGAAGAATGCAAGAGCAATACGGGCCATGGCTTCTGGAAGTGCTCAAAGGCACTAAGCACGAGAATAGAATCAAACAGGCATTGAATGATGATGGGACTATGGATATACAGACACTCTGGCCAAACCTAAGACAATTGATTGCAGGGGGTATTGATACCGACCCGTATCGGGACTGGATGAAGAAGACACTGCCAAACATGCAATTCTGCGAGGTCTATTCAAGTTCCGAAGGATGGTATGCAAGTCAGCTCATCAATGAACCTGGGGTGCAGATTCTGCCTCACTTGAATTTCCTAGAGTTTATCCCCGAGAATCAAGTGGATGATGAGTTTCCTGATGTGATTCCATTGGTTGAAGTCAAGGAGGGCTCAAGATACGAAATGGTCCTAACTAACGTGGGTGGCTATTATCGGTACAGAATTGGAGATATGATGACATTCGTTAGCACTGACCCCTATACAGTCAGGCACATTGGTCGTAAGGGCAAAATATCGAATCTGGCTGGTGAAAAGATCACAGACGCACACGTAACCAAGGCAATCACAGCAAGCTGCGAGAAAACAGGAGCAGAATTGATAGACTACACTGTGGTTGGTGTAGTCACCGATGGACTCCCGTATTATACGATTGCAGCACTATTTAGGGATAACCAAGTAGACACAGTCGAGTTCGTTAGTGCATTCGAAGAAGCTATGGCCAGCATTAACTACGAGTTCTATCACTCACGGGAAGTAGGAGGTCTTGGCCCAACCATGCTCCGAAGACTCGCAACTTCAGTATACGAGGATAGAGCTAAGAAGATCAGTATTCAGGCGAAGCCAATTCCTCTTACAACTGATGTTTCAGTGCTCGACTACTGTGAGGAGGCAACCGCTTAGACTTGAGGTTGATAAAATGACAACAGCCACTGAAAGCAATGATTCAACCCCCTATCATGAAATGGATAGATCAGACCAAGAATTCTACTGGGGAATGACACAGAGAAATCGTGGCTTAATCTCCTTAGAGGAGCAAGAGATCATCTCTAAAACTGTAATCTGTCAGGCGGGTGTAGGGGGAAACGCAGATGTCCTCTTCACACTGGCACAGATGGGCTTCCAGCGGTTCAGAATAGCTGACCCGGATACGTATGATGTGTCGAACCTCAACCGACAACTTGGCGGTACGGTTGATACATTGGGCAAGAAGAAGGTCGATGTCGTGGCAACCGAGCTTCGGCGAATGAACCCAAACATTACAGTGGATGTCTTCCCCCAAGGCGTTACTGAGGAGAATGTTGAGAAATTCCTTGAAGGAGCACACATTGTAATTGATGGAATGGACAACCTCATTATCAAGAAGATGCTATTTGATGTTGCACGTGATAAGGGACAACCAGTGTTCTCAAGCCCCGTAATAGGCTGGACGGCATGTCTGGCAGTCTTTGATCCCGTTAGCAGTCCAACTTTTACTGAATTCTTTGGCGAGTTGCCAGCAACTCCAGAAGAAGATGAACGGTTTGGTGTTCGTTTTGGGTCCATGTTCATGGCAGGAAGCCCAATGGAGCTAGATATGGTGGAATTCAGAAAGAGAGTTCAAGAAGGGAGAACTCCTTCGGTTGCAGCCACATGCAGACTAAACGCCGCATTGGTATGTTCAGCCATCTACAGCTGGTTATTCCACAAGGGCCGAATCCCGCTAGCCCCAATGACTCTTCAATTCGACCTCTTGGGAGCTCGAGTGGCGAAGGCAGGACCCATCAAGCATTGGATGTTATCAAGAGCTGTGGAATGGAAATCCCGACGGACCAACTGAAGCCCGTCGGGGCTGCTCCTTTTTCCTTCGGCTTCTATGCATAGAGGTCTTGCTCTATTGTGGCCTTTTCGAGAGGAGCTACTTCTCTTTTGTACCACGGATTGATCAAAGCGAGGGTAAAGAAAATCATCCCCAAAGCATTCAAGGTATCTGGAAGGAAAGCAAGCCCTATATTCGTGAATGGAATTCTTCCAATCTGACCAAACATTGTGATAAGCGTGCCTAGAACCATGAGGTCGCTTCTAACCTCCTTAAGCCGACCTGTTTTCCAAGTTATGCTGAATGTAATCAACCAGCCGACCATTAGAAAAATCAAAGGGGGAATTGTCAGGGTCATAATCATGTCGCTGGTAGGACTGATTATCTCAGCAACAATCCAGTATGCGGATAATGCAAAGACAATCTTGCTGTGATGCTTTTGCCGATGGGGCTGCCAGATATGAAGCATAACTCCCAGCATGGGCAAAGCCATTCCAAGTACGATAAGAGACCTGAATCGGAATACTTCTACAGTCATCTCCACAATTTCAAGGTATCCGAGAAGCTGAAGAGCCTGTGACATTACCGCAGTTACAAAGATCACTCCCAGCATGAGAGGTAGGTCAGTGTACAGTCGTGTTTCTTGGTCCTTCCATAAAGAGATCAAATACGTTGCCAGAATGAGCGAGAGTATCATTGTGGCGAAACTCATCATAACAGTCAATTCAATCATAGTGAACATGTGAGAAACCTCACGGAGTATTCCAATAATTGTCAGCAACATTGTATATAATCCCGTAGAAGGAAAGTCTGTTTCGCTCAAAACAAGATGATTCAAATAACGCCAAGGGTAGGAGAAAAGCATACGGAGTCCATTGGCTCCGATTGGAGAGGACCAACTCATCATGGTGAGGGTAGCACACATCTCTGACTCGCATCTTGGCTGTTCACTATTCCAGCTTGTGGAGAGGAGAGAGGATTCTCGTAGGTGTCTGAAGAAAGCCGTCGATATGGCAATGAGGTATTCTCCGGATATTCTTGTGCATACAGGTGATCTGTTTGACTCTCCGTTTCCTTCGTGGGATGATGCCAATTTTACCCTGGAATTGTTTCGAGATCTCCAAGACAAGGTGCATGCAATAGTGTTGCAAGGAAATCACGACCTTCCTTACGGTTATAGAAGAGCTCAGAGTCCAGTATTGGCCCTGGAGAATGCAGGGTTTATCACATCAACTGGAACCAAGACTTATTCTCATGCGACAAGCGACTTCGATGGTGAAACAGTGAATCTGCATCTGATTTCATGGACACGTCCCAGAGAGCTGATGCGCACAGTATCCTCAATCCCCTCGAGTGATGATACAACATTGCTTTTCGCTCACGATATACCGTCACCACGTGAGGAGGTGCCTGCCCATTTCGATTATGTTGGATTTGGTCACTCCCATAACTTCTGGCTTGATGAGGACCTTGGAATGGGAAGGCCAGGGTCCACGTGTATTGTCGATTGGAGAAGAGAACAAGGGGGTAACAAGAAGCTCATAATTATTGATGTGAGTAGTACCGGAAATGAATATCAGACAGAAACCCTGAATGATGTTCGCGAATTTAAGTACATAATAGGTCTAAACATCACCGGGATGGGTGTTGAAGAAGCGGAGGAGTCTATGCGAAACAGACTCGATTCTTTATCGCCCAAGAAGACAAAGCCCATTGTGATAATGGAAGTTGCTGGCATTATTGATTCCGAAACTGAGTCAAGCATCAATAGAATAGAGATTCTAAAATACGGAGAGAAAGCGCTGAAGCCACTGTTCTTCCACATTGAGCCTAGATGGAACACTCTTGGTCCAAGGCGCGTAAATCTATCTGAGCCGCTCAATGTCGAGAAGTCAATCAGCGATTATATCACACAGACCAACGCTGGAAATGCTGAAGAAATGATAGGCTGTCTACAGAGACTCGTTGAGGAGGGCTCTGCTTGATTCAGAATCTTACTATGAGGGACTTCAAGGTCTTTGAGGACCAAGAGCTCCGCTTTCAGCAAGGTACAACCTCTATTGTGGGCCCTAATGGTTCAGGAAAGACTACTATTCTTGAAGCGATTGAGTTCGCTCTGTTCAGGCAGGTCACGAGAAAAGAGAAGACTATCAAGCAGGTGGAGGATCTGATAAGACACGGAAGGAAGAAAGCCGTCCTGAAACTAACATTTCTAGCACCGGTGAATAGAAGAGAGTACAGAGTCGAAAGAATCATCCACCCCAAGCAGACCAGCGCAGATCTTTTTGCTATCGGAGAAAAGGAACCAATAGAGAGCGGGCCCAAGAGAGTTGACGCTGAAATCGTTTCACTCCTTGGCATGGATAGGCATGCATTTGCAGCTCTTACATATGTTAGGCAAGGTGAGATTGATCTGCTCTCCAGATTGCCGCCAAAAGATAGGAGAGAGAGTCTGCACGAAATGCTCGGGCTTGGAATTTACAACAAGAGGAGTTCCCAGGTCCACTCGAAGCTTAGAGAGATGAAGAAAGATATCAAGAGAATTGAAGAAACAAGAGACCGTCTTGAAGATATCAAGAAGAGCCTTCCCTCACAAGATGACATTGACAGCTCATTTGATGCTCTTGAGATGGCAAAGAATCAGCTTGACGATGCATTGATGCTTGAACCATTGGAAACGGTTCTGAAGAAAGTCAGGGATTCAAAGATAACCGTGGAATCTGAACTTGAATCACCCGACCTAACGAGTCACAAGGAGGATTTGCTGACTGACACAGAAATGGCGACGCGACTCAGGCAACTTCTAAACTCAATTCCTGAAGTTGCAGAGGAGCAGCTGAGGCCCCATGTTCGCGAGGAAGCGAGGCAGATTTTTCTCAGAATCTTTGGAGATAGATACAGCGATTTTGTCATAGATGATGGCTATTCAATCTCGCTCTACGACCTGAGAGGAAATCGAGTAGCACTTACAGGAGCATCTGGAGGCGAAGATGTCTGCGTCAATTTCGCACTGCGTGTTGCGGTCAATACTGCGCTTCAAAAACATTCGATTGCCGGACCACCGCCAGGCTTGATTATTCTTGATGAACCCGGCGCGGGCTTGGATACAGAGAGGAGGAGATGGCTGCCTGAGGCTGTGTCCGGACTAGATATTGTGGACCAGGTCATAGTGGTGACTCATATGCAGGAGCTAAGAGAAGCAGCAGATAGAGTCATTTCTCTCACGCCACAAGGAAGAGGTCGCCAACCGTTGGTGGAAGTCAGCGAATAAGCCTGCCCTTAGGGTTCGAAGATGGAGCCTCTCATTCCAGAAACATCCGTCTTCTTTGAGATTAGGGATCGAAGATGCATGGCGATTCGTCTGTCACCAAGAGAGATACAACCAACAACAACATTGTCCTTGATAACCGCCTTGTAATAGGTTCCAGCAGCTCGATCAATTGAAACAACTTGGTCGTACTCGGGGGATTCGACGTGAACTATACCTGCTGATGAGAGATCGATACCAGTCACCTGTAGAGTGTTGGCAGCAGTTATTCCCTTGAATTTGGCACTCCCGAAATCGACCATGTTCTGAGCTGCCACTTTTGCTGTGCTTAGAGCCCATGGGATAATTCCATACCATTCATTGTTCCACTCTGCGACATCACCGGCAGCGTATATATTGGGAGCGGATGTCTGCATATGATCATCCACGGCAATCCCTCTATGTATTGCTAATTTGGAACTCCTGGCAATTTCAATGTTTGACCGGACTCCTGTTGCAATAGCAACGAGGTCACCTTCTATGATATCTCCTGCATAAGAAACGACACCAGCAGCCGTATCATCACCAGTTATTCCAGCGCAGTTGAACCCAAGAAGCGTTTCAACACCAAGAGCGTCAAGCCGCCTAATAAGAATCTCACT
>JBHLND010000393.1:0-2785 GCA_048937485.1 Promethearchaeota archaeon | reverse complement strand
AGTTCACATCGTTGATAATTGAGGTTTCTAGAGCCACATCGTCAAACAGAATAGATAGTCTACTATCATCCTCATTTGCTCTAACATAGAAGGTAATCTGATCAATGTACAGATTCTCAGTTGAATAATACGAATTGAAGTCTGCCCATACATTCCGGTCAAAGAGATGCCAAGTTCCACTTGTATTGAAGCCATCCGCCTTGAACTGCATGTCGTTTCCGAAAATCAATGGAGGCAGCACACCAGAACCTCCGTAGCATAGGTAGTAGTAGATGGTGAAGGAATGAGTGGCGTTCTTTGTGTCAACTTCTATCCGGGCATATGTCATCTCCGAGTTATTGACCCACTCATTGATTCTCCACCAGAATGAAAACTGGCCTTGATTATCTTCATTGAGAAGCTTTCCGACATTCGCCGTTGTGCGCCCATATGAAACATAATCATAGGATATTGCAGTCATGTTCATGCTCCAATCTCCATGATAGGCAAGAGCACTGCGAGATATGTCAGAAGGGTCTGTTGATGTCGTGGTGTACCATCCATTCTTTCCGTTCTCAAAGTTTCCGTTGGTTATCATGACGTCTGTGTCATTCAGCAATATGACATCATCCATAAACACGCGTGTATGAACATTCGTGTTGCTCCTAACAAACCACTCCATTGTGTTGAACAGGTCTGGACTTCCGCCGAACGCCTCAATGTAGTCTGCAGTTAAGTTCCTGTAAAGGCTATTCCAGCTTTGAAGAGGGCCATCAATCATGAAATATGCACTCATTGTTCCGTTTGCAACCGTTGTTCTTTCGCACCCTATGTAGTAGTACATGTTATGCCAACTTAGCTTGATTGCCAACATGAAGTAGTCCGAATCGATGGGGGTTCCAATTGAATCCATGTACCAATCAAAGGACAGTGTAGTGTTTATGGGATTGTCCCAAGTTGGCTGAGAGGTTTGTGACACCTTAACTTCAGACCAATGAATCGAGTCGATGGCTCTTGCGTGCATTCCCATGCTCTGCGAACCCTGGTTAACCACTCCAGTTTCAATCCATGTAGCCTCCTCTGTTGTCCTGTATGTACTCAAACCTGAAGGAAAGACTGGATTGGACCATGTCTCAAATCCCTTATTTGGAAACATGTTGTCAGTCCAATCAACTCTAGCCAAGTCAGTTTCAGCCTTATCAAAGCTGGGTTTCTGCGTTATACCTTGCGTGCTTGTCATTGCCCTTTCTGAAGTCGTCCAGTAAAGAAGAAAGGCTGGCGACATCATCAAGAGAACAAGAATGAATGAAATTGACCTCTTTGCCATAAGATAACCTCTTGATGGTAGCAATTAGTGTACGGTCTCCTCCCTCTAACCGGGTTTGGAGTAAGAAATGAGAAGAAAGAACAGTCGTATTAAGCTTTGTAGCAAGTATCCCCAAAGAGATTTATGGCGCTCAGAGAATTGTCGACGCTCAGAACCTGAGAGGAGCTGGCAACAATCTCAGAATCAGCAACCGAGTACAAACCGGGAAGCAAGGTCGCCTTTGGCGTAGGAGCCGCTGGGGACCAGATAACGTACTTCGCCTTCACATTTCTCATCTTCACTTTCTATTATGCAGTGATTGGCGTAGACGTCAACCTGGTAACAGTAGGATTTGTCATATGGAGTCTGTGGAACGCAGTAAACGATCCATTACTTGGATTGTGGTCTGACCGTACAAAGACAAAGTGGGGTCGGCGAGTTCCTTTCATTGCAGCAGGATTTATCCCCCTAAGCTTGATGATGGTTTTTCTGTGGACTCCTCCTTTTGGAAATGCTGAGCTGTCTTTCATCTATTTTCTGTTTATGATTATGCTCTTTGATTTTCTGTTCACAATGACAAGCCTGAATCTAACATCCCTCTTCCCAGAAATGTGGCTTGAGGAGAAAGAACGCAATTCAGCAAACAATGTACGGTCGATGTTCACTGTTGTTGGATTGATTGTTGCTTTCATTGTTCCTACAATCTTTATCTCGGACCTATCCGCCGCAACTGTCGATGCAGAAATTGTACTGGGAGAGTATCAATTCTCAGGAGTGATTCTTGCTATAGCATCTGCTATGTGTTATGGAGTTGCCTTGAGATGGGGTGTCAGAGAAAGGGCTGAATTTGGTGAGGATAGTCAATCAGTCCCCAAGTGGGGAGAGGCATTCAAGCATACGCTAGGGAATAAAACCTTCCAATGGTATTTGGTGACTAACCTCTGTGTTTGGTATGTTTTTGGCCTCATCCCAACAATTGTTCCTCTCTATGGTCAGTTCGTCCTTGGTATTGGCGCTGGAGAATCTATAATGCTTGGACTTCTGCTGGCAGCAGCATTCATCTCAGCAGCGATTTTCGTTAACCTCTGGAAGTATCTCATAAACCGATGGGATGATTTGAGGAAAACATGGATAAGCGCAATGGTGTTCTGGGCTGTTAGCCTCGCTGTTTTTCTCTTTGTGACGGATGTGACAGTTGCTCTCGTCATCTTTGCAGTAAACGGAATTGGGCTAGCAGGAAACTTGCAACTCAGAGATCTTGTGATAGCTCACATCATAGATGAAGATGAAGTCAGCACAGGCGTTAGAAGAGAAGGCGCATTCTTTGGTGTAAATGCCCTTATCATGCGTCTCTCTGTGATTTTCATGTTCGTGTCTATCGCCCTGGTTTTCAATAATGTTGGCTGGGCTGTATTCGATCCGTACCCAGGTGAGGACACAATACTTGGGCTTAGAGTCCTTTTGGGCATCTTTCCTGCGTTGGCTTTACTTCTGGGTGCA
>JBHLND010000065.1:7290-11139 GCA_048937485.1 Promethearchaeota archaeon | reverse complement strand
GTTTGAAGTGCCAAACCCACTGATTTGATGACAAAGTCAACCAGAAATGCTTCGGATTCGCGAACGCGAGCAGCTGACTTCGCTCTCTTGAGGTCACTATCTGTTGTAGTCTGACCTTCACATAGAACGGCAACACATGTTCTAGACAAAGCCATGCCAGGTCGCTTCACGAAGTCCTTACCAGCAAACCGTTTGTCCGCTTTCCTTTGCAGATTGACTGCTGTATCGAAGTTCCTTGACGCTAAATAGCAGAGAATAGCGGAGGAGAGGGACTTGGCAGAGTCATTGACTCGATTCTCTCGAAATTGGTGATCAGATGCTTCTGAGAAAAGAGCCCCAGCTGCATCAAAGCGATTGTCCATCAGCAATGCATCGCCCGCGCAAATCTTCATGTCAGCAGTACGGAGGTGTTTGTTGGCTTCTAGGGCTGCGAATGATGCTTCTCTGAAGTATTTCACAGCGAAGTCAATTTCCTGTTCCTCGAGGAATAATCGGGCAGCCCTTTCAAATTCTTGGCTGGCATAATCTGGAAATCCTTCCTCGAGCTCCTCCAAGGCTTTGTCGACATGGCTCTTTGCTTTCTTAATTGGGTCTCTCCTAAGGAAACGTGACATTTATTCAAGCCTCTACTCTACCATTATGTTAGTTCTGAAAAGATTGACCCCTCTTTATCGATTTCGGCGGAGGCCAGAAGCATTTGAAGGACGCACCAATCTATTGGACCAATCCCCATAAACACGAATTCCAAGTGACCATAGTTTCGTGCATGAAGAATGATGAAACCTTTCAATTGGAAATAAGAGAAGATGTCATTCGGCCTGCTGGCGGAGGGCAGGCAGGTGACAAAGGAACCCTACTCATAGATGATGCAGCTATAAGAGTCTACGATACATCATTGATAGATGGTGTGGTTATACTGGTTACAGATAAACCAGTCAAGCCCGAAATAACGGGATTCCTAGAGATCGACATGAACTGGCGAAGAGCAAGCATGAGAAACCATACGGCTGAACACATCTTCATGTCCGCAATGAAGAGAATTATGCCTGAATCAGAGTTGGGATATATTTGGATAGATGGGGACCATGGAACTGTAGACATTATGGGAAGTGAGATTGGTCTAGGACATATTCTTGAGAGCGAAAAGAAGGTCCAAGATATCATCGCATCCAGTGTACCTGTGATTTCTGAATTGGTTCCAGCAGAGGAGCTACCTGATGACGTGAGAGCCCGAGAAGGAATCACCGATAGACATGATATAATGCGTATTGTTGGCGTGGGTGATTTCGATAAGTCAGCTTGCTCAGGAATTCACGTGGCTAACACAGGCGACATAGGTGTCTTCAAAGTTCGTGATTTCAAACCCGTAGAGGGGGGAGTGAGAGTTGAGTTTGTTACGGGTTCAAAAGCGATTTTCGAATTGTCGGAAATATATAACCAAGTGCTAGAGAGGAAGCAGGATTACCCCTATGAGATGGAGCAAGTAGGAGCCATCATTGACAAGGCAAAGGTTGTTTCCAAGAATCGTGCTGCAATGATTATCAAAATCTCAGATTTGGTGCCAAACACTCCAGGTTTGAAACTGACCAACGGAGTGACATTCATCCATCACTATCTGCCGGGCTTTGATGCCAAGGAGATGAAGCCACTAATCAAGAAACTAAAGCCAGAAGAACCCTATGCAGTACTCCTGTTTGCACCTAGTCACAAACCAACGCTCATATTCGTCACCGGCAACATGCCCAAGGATGCAAGTGAGTACGTTGCAGAAGCCATCAGGGAATTAGGCGGAAAAGGTGGAGGTAGCAAGGATGTATATACTGGGGGATTCTCTGAAGTATCTGAACCAACAATCCTCTACGAGAAGCTGGTTGAACGGCTAGGCAGAGAACTGTCGCAGATTTGAGCCTACCCTAGTGAGTGCTTCTTTGCAACTTCAGTCCAGAACTTCTTCACGGCCCATGGGACAGCAAGGAATTCTCCTCTAAACAAATCAAAGGTAAGGCCCTGGATCATCATCTCTTGAGAAGTTCCTATAGTTTTTCGGTCACTATCATAATCAAAGCAAACCTCTGCATAGTCGCGGTTACATCTCAGCAAATCCAATAACACCTTGTCTCGCCTCTCTTCCGGGATCTTGTCTAGTAAGTAGATATCAGTGTAGACTTGCACCCAATTCTTGCTAGGGCGAACCATGATGATGTACCTGAAGGTATCTTCTTGAGATGATTCGCTTGCAGGCTTCTCATCCTTTCTCTCCTTGAATTCCAGCTCGAAGGCTCCTTCCTTCTCGTTCCATTTGTAGACCATTCCAAGCAAATCCAGATAGTCTTTGAGCTGTTTCCTAATGTCTGACATGTATAGTCACGCCTTCAAGGAATCCACTGGAACCTGCGATTTAAGACTATTCGTGGCAAAGCATTACTTTCGGCTTCCTCCCTCCAAACTGACTCTGTTCTATTGAAGAAACAACCCAAGGCGAGAAGCAACATAGCATAGTGTCAATTTGTATGAACATAGATCCATTCTCTCTCTGGGGGTACGACTATGGTCATTGGTGAAGCGGTCTCCAGACAAGTGCAGCTAGACTATCCAGATGCAACTAGGTCTATGACTGTTTTCAGTCCTCCAGGAGTGTCTCTCTCTACCTCAAGGTATCCAATACTCCTGGCGGGTGTTCTCGCATCCCCTCAGCCTTCCGAATACCTCTCCATCTATGATCACTCCGAAGCATGGGGTGGTCTAGAAAGAGAAACAATTCTAAACATGAGGCGCAATCTCTACAGGCTTGTCCTCCCGGTCGATGCCAGAGAAATGCAGCCATCCAACATAATCGAACTCCTCCAGACCATGGCTCTGGCTGTTTCACCGGTTGTGCTTGAGGCGGAAGCACCTAGTCTACCCCCACGTATACTTCAATCAGTGAGTGGACTCCTCCCATGCGGCCCTGCTGTAAGAGTACGTGATCTCTCCATTATTTCCGAACCGGAGATAAGCAGAGTAGCAGAAAGAGTGGCACAGAGAGATGTTCCTGCAACAGAGGCAATCTGGAAGCTCTTCGATTATGACTATTCGATCGACCAGGTTGCTCGAATCATGTCGGTAGGCCTTCTTGGGCGACATGCAAACAGAAGACTCGTCCCATCGAATGGCGCATACAAGGCCGTGATAGACGTCTTCATCAACAAAACCATCATGGACCTCATCGATAGGCCCATTTCGGAAACCTCGAGGATTCACGTAGGCACACTGTTTGGAGATACATTCACAGTGCTAATACGTCCAGGCGAGCCACGAGTTGACTATCTATATCTTGGCAAATCAGAAGAAGACACCATAACAAGAACGAGTTTTGAAGGAGTCCAAATTCATAGCTCTGATCCTAAGACCTCAATCTATGCAGATCATGCTAGATTTGCGGCATATCAGGAGCTTTCTCACAATAGAAGCAGAGCCCACGTTACAGTCTTTCATCTCTGCCGGAATCGTCGCAACAATCTTCTAGGCCCGTGGCTTGTACGTTCGGGGGTTCAAGACGCTTTTCAGCAGCCCTCAGTTTTGCTAGACAACACGGAGAACGCTTTGAGAGTTCTTGATTCTATTCTCTCTCCAGGACTAGAAACTTGGGGAGAGGGAAATCCACTCCTTTCCAATCTTGGTTTGAAGACTGAAATGGTATCACCTTCACTGCTAGGCGAATAGAAAAAGGGAAAGAGGAACTGGAAAGCCCAGTTCCTAGATTCGTTCTTTGGCTTCCTTTCGCGAGAAGGCTTTGTATAGAATTGCCAAGCCAATGAGTGTTGACAGACTGCCGCCAACTAATCCAGCACCAATGAAGATCTCAAGCAC
>JBHLND010000065.1:0-7280 GCA_048937485.1 Promethearchaeota archaeon | reverse complement strand
AGTGCCATGGCTAAAAGACCAATCCCGCCAAACAGAAAGATGAAACCAAAGAGAGCACCTGCAGCTCTGAATGCCATAGACCGAGGATACTTGCTCTCTATGACATACCCTGTTGCCGCCGCAACAGAGGCCTTGTACCTGCTATTGCCGTATCTGTACTCAAGCTCCCAGACGGGAACATGAATCAGAAAGGTTTCACCCACATTGATTTGGTCCTCGCGTGACTCTATCTTATCAACTTCATCCATAATCAATGCAGTCTGTCGCTCCATAGCAATGGAGCGAGCCTGAGTCTTCGCGTCGTCTTCACTCAAGTTGCTATGCAAGACCTTGCCGTCGAATTCCTCTGCATGCGCATGGCTGAAGAACTCCTTTGCCCGACTTGGAATTGGATGACTTCTAATATCGGGGTCAACATCCCTTATGCCAGCAATGCTGATCTCATGGCGACGCGTGAATTGACCTGATTCTGGTTTCCAGTAGAAGTCTATTCGCTTGTAAGCACCTCTTCGTTGTGGCCATTCGTCATAGAAGTTTGCATCTCTGCCAAGACCTCGGTAGGAACTGCTGGCATCGACACGACTTATCCAGAACGGATACCAAATCTGATCGTACTTCACAAACCTTGCTTTTGCAGGAAGGTCTTCAGGCGCACCAAGTTGCTTGGACACCCAATCAAGCAGAGTGGTTTGAGCCTCTGACTGATCGAAGTGGACACGAATCATGTAATGGTTACTGAATTTCGCACCTTCAGTGGTCTGTGCTGTTCCGCAGTAGGGACATACAAGAAGCACGTCACCCCTTCCAGCTTCGAAATCTGCATCACAAAATGCACATCTTGCCATTTGATCAACCCCTCTTCTCCCTTTGCGTCATAAGCAACACCCTGAATCCCAGAATCGTCATGATGAAACCAATAACTATGGCGGCTCCGCCTCCAAGTATGTATTCGGTTATTTCGAGCATCATGCCATCATAGGCGAAGTGGCCTCCAATAGTAGCTATTACAAGCCCAATGAGTCCAATCAGAGACCACATTGCTCGTTGTGCAGCTGTTATTGGAATCTCACCCTGTACAACCTTTCCAGAGTGCCCATCCAGTGCGCACTTGTAAAGGTCGCCCTCAAACTTGTATCGAACGAGCGCGAAAGGCGCCTGCAGGTATGTCGTTCCACGGACTTCAGTATTGGTTCTGCAGTCAAACAGCTCAGTCAATCCGCTTTTAGCTTGACCCCGATGTCTATCTGCAACTCGTCCATGAACTGCTTTTTCAAACTCCTCTTCGCCAATCTCAGCGTTCAAGATGGTGAGTTCGCCCTCTTCCTGATTCTCGATTGAACGGAGGTCCTTGATCTTCTCGAAGTTGTAGGGTTCGGTCTTCTTCAGATCAATCTTCTCCAAGAATGCTTCGAGTCCATAGAGTCGAGCTCCCTTCCTGGCGAGAAGACGTTCGTCTGTATCTGTATGAATCTCGTTGGAAACTGGTTCATACCCCGTTTCATAATCTGTATAGGTCTCGGTCCGCGTGTTGCCTTCAGAATCACGCACTGTACGAGTCTTCTGAACTGGCACTTGGACCGTGCGATACCCCTTATACCAACTGTCCGCCTTGACCTTGGCTGTCCAAATCGGAACGAAGATTATCTTGTTCTCAACAACTTGCACTTTTTGTGGGAGCGATTTGTTCATCCCCTTGTTGTCATTGAGAAACTTCCTGAATCCTGCCATGCGTTCATCCAGATCGGTTCCGGATTCCATTAGGTGGCCACCGATGGACTTTCCTTCGATTGTTGAAGTAGCGCCGCAGTAAGTGCAGGTAATAACAACATCATCAGGTCCGGTTTTGACATTGCCGTTGCAAGTAGGACACTTGAATAGGTCCACTGCTGTAGCTTCGGATGCCATTGTAAACTCTCCTGAGAGTCTCCTTAAGGGAGTGTCATTCTCTTGCCATTTAAGACTTCGTCAAATGGATATGAATCGGTTTTCTAAGTCGAAGGATACAATCCCATAAGGAACACGAAGAGGAAAACGACAAAGAAGATAATCCCGACAATTATGAAAACAATCTGGGCAGTTCTGTTTGCCGTCTTAGCTCACCTCTTCACTTCATCGCGTAGTCGAGCTGCGGAGAACTCCTCCACTCTCTCTTTTGCTTCCTCTCTGGCGGCCTGATGTTTTTCAAGGAAGTCCATCATCATTGGCGCCAGAATCTGTTTGCACTCGCCGCAAAGAATCTCTCCACCGCGGCACTTCTTGTCAATGCCCGCCAAGTCCTTGTCATCAGGCATGAACATGAACTCGTAGTACTTGAAGACACTACATATGTCAGGATTGGCACCCATGCTGCGTTGCTCCTCTACTGTAGCTCGGCCACCAGTGAAAGCATTCATAACCTTCTTCTTCGCCAACTTAGGGGTATCCGTCGTGAATATTGTGGACATTGGGTCAGATGCTGACATCTTCCCTCCTTCCTTCAGACCGGGAATAAACTGGTTCTGGATAGAGGCGGGTTTGTAGTAGCCAAGCCTCTCAGCAACATCGCGAGTCACACGCCAGTACGGATCTTGGTCGATTGCACATGGTATAATGCATGGCGTCCTTTTGCCAACTACCCATGAGTGAATGAAAGCGGGGACGGCCTGCATTGCTGGGAACCAGATGCCTCCAATATTCATGCTGTTGTCAAATCCAAATACAGCCCTTGCGGAAGAGAAGGTGACCTTCTTTGCCACTTGAATGGCAATCTCGTATAGCAGCTCTATGTGTTCAATATCTTGGATGATGAAGGTGTTCTCGGGCTCGAATCCAAGTGCGATTAAATCAAGTGTGTTCTCAAATGTGAATTTCCTTACATCATCAAGATCAAGTTGCGGCTCGAACAAGAACTTCTCATCATTAGTCATCTGAAAGTAGAGCCGCGTGTCAAATCGGTCCTGCATCCACTTAGTGAACATCCATGTGGGAAGGTGACCGATGTGCGTATGACCACTCGGGCCGCGCCCAGTATAAAGGATGAATCTGTTCTTCTTGTCATATTCATCAAGGATCCAGTCTAGGTCACGATGAGAAAAGAAGTAGTCACGTTCTAGCATGACATGCGTTTCTTTTGCTATCTTGTAAATTCGTTTTTTGAGGGCGGGCGTAATGCGCTCTGTTCCAAACTCCTTTATCAGGCGGTCGTAGTCAATTTTTCCACTGACCTCCCACGGAGTTACTACCATTTCATCTTCATCGGTCATTTCCAAATCCTCAACAAGGGGATGTTCGCATGTGAAACCCAAGAGCCTCGTGTCTACAATTAAGCATAATGGTTCTCACTGAGAGGCTGCTGCCCGGCTTTGGATGGTTCTTCTCCAGAAATTCGTGCCTTCTGGCAAAACGAGAGCGATTATTAGAGCATTCGGCTATTAGAAGAATAGCAATCAACAGCGGGTTGAAGTGATTGGTAGGAATAGGAAAGCGTGGATGTCAAGTTGCTATTGTAGTGGTGATGCTTTCTTTGCACGCGATGCCACCATTGTTGCTCGAATTCTCTTCAACTCACATCATACAGAGAAGGGCCGCTCCGAATCTAGTCCAGACTATTTCTCAACACATCCCGCATCCACCGATTACAATCACATCAGACTTGGACTTCGATATACAGGGATTTCCTGGAAATGGAACCTCAGATGATCCCTATCGGATTGAGGGATATTCAATAATTGACGATTCAGAGTGCATAGCCATTAATGGCACACGAGCATTTTTCGAAATCAGTAATTGCGTCTTGAGCGGTGAAAGTGTATCTTATAGTCGAGGGATTTTACTGGAGAATGTATCTAACGCACTAATTGAGGAGTGCGAGGTGTTTTCGACTGTCTTGGGAATCGAACTGAGTAACGTTAGCTCATGCAAAGTAGCAAGCAACCTAATTTGGGGATGTGAAGGTGGAATTACTGGCCGTAGAATTCAGCGAACAAAGATATTTCGGAATGAAATAGGCGAGAACAGGTATGGAATAACAGTATCTGATTGTACGAACTTGCTGATCTCCTCCAATACAGTCCATGATAACTCTGACGCAGGTTTCTGGCTATGGGGATATAATCCAAATTGCATGGTTGAAAACAACTCAGTCTTTGGACATCCGAGTGCGGCATTCAATCTGTGGGATAGTCCAGGCTGGATCTTTGAGAATAACGAAGTTTTCGATAATGTGGTTGCGTTTGATATGAGAGGTGCGGAAGGGAATCGTACAGTCAGAAATAACATAATTGCCAACAACACTTTCGGGGTTCTTGGAGGAGGGCTCTTTGATGACACGTTCCTACTGAATCGGTTTCTTGAATGCGATACTGCCATTAGCATCTGGGATTCCGAACGATGCATATTTGAAGGCAACCTCTTCGATGATGGGACCCATTTGGGAATCGAATTCGGAAATTGCTTCAACAACACCTTGATTGACAACGAATTCGTCGGAACAGGCATTGCCATTTCTGGAGACAGGCCCAGCTCTTGGTATCATCATCTTGCAAACAATCTGGTAAACAGTAGACCAATCGGTTTCTTTTATCTACAGGATAACTTCATTCTGGATGGGAATGACTATGGGCAAATAGTTTTAGCTTGCTGTGAAGACGTTATAATCCAAGGAGGAGAATTCTGGGAGAGTTACCTAGCAATTATGCTTGCTTTCTCCAGCAACTGTAGCGTGAAAGAAACAGAGATTCATGATGAATTTATGAGTGGAATCTGGATAGGCCATTGTGACTCTATAGTAGTTGAGAGAAATATCATCTACAACAACTCCAATTGGGATTTTGGCATGGGAGGAGTTATTCTTTCCTACGCATCCAATTGCCTCTTTACTGGAAATATGATTCATGGAAATATTGGATGCGGCGTGACTGCACTGGGAGAATCAATCATTGTGAACTGCACATTTACAAACAATGCTTTCCTTGACAACAGTGGCTACGGACTCATTATTGAACGGGGTTATGGCAACCTGATTTTTGGAAATGCCTTTGGATGGAACTCTTGGGGAAATGCCTATGACGATGGTTACGGCAATACCTGGTACTCAGAGGAATTGGAGCTTGGCAATTGGTGGCATGATTACAACTCCATTGAATCAGCAGTCTATGAGATTCCCGGATCTGCGGGAAGCGTGGACAGATACCCGCAAAGGCTTGCAGAACGAATAGCTTCGCCACCGCTCGATCAGAAACCATCTGATTTCAGTGCAATGACGGTTCTAGCGATAGGAGGAGTTGCAGTATGTGCTTTGGCGATTGTCATATTCAGGAGGAGAGAGCTGGATGAGCAATAGCGGGCCTACTGCTAAAACGAGAGGTGTTATTAGAGAATCAGATGCGTAGGGACTTGCGGCAAATCAGAAGAGTTGATGAGTGTGGTAAGACATCGGAGGAGAGGAATTGAAGAAGCAATAATCGCGCTATTGCTTGTTGCATCGATTACTCCACCATTCATCAATCCTCCCACCAATAACCAGTCTATAACCAGAGAACCTCCGCTGAATTATCCAGTGCAGAACGATGAATATATTCCTCATGAACCAATTGCTATCGGTTCCGACAGCGATTTTGAGCTTCACGGTTTTCCAGGCAATGGGACGGCGGACGACCCCTTTGCTATTGAGTATCTCCACATCGATTTAGCGTTGTATTCGTCTGAGTATCCTGCGTGCATTAGCATCAACCATACTCGGGCGAAATTCATTATCAGAGATTGCGACCTTGATTTCAGAACCCAAGGGTCAGGCATTATGCTTGAGAATGTATCAAATGCGTACATCTATCATTGTGAAATTAGTCTATTTGACGTAGGCATCGAACTTCGAAATGTCAGCTCTTGCTACCTGATCAGCAATGACATCTCCATTTGTGAAGAGGGGATTGAGGGCATAGGGATTCAAAACGTCACTATTCTCAGGAATGAATTGTATTTGAATTATTATGGAATTCTGGTAACACGCTGCACTAACACAGCAATCACATCCAATGTAATCAGGGACAATTACTACAGGGGAATCTTCCCACTGGAAGAAGGTCTGAATTGCGTTATTTCTAACAACACGATTTTCGGACATATCTTTGGGCAATATCCTGCAGCAATCTGTCTTTGGAATTGTCCGGGGTGGGCCATTGAGAATAACGTAATTTCTTACAATACAGTTGCTTTTGATTCGACGGTGAGCAATGGATACAGATTGATCAGAAACAACTCAATTCTGTATAACCAGTATGGATTCCTTGGGGATTCGGTTATTGGCGACCGTTTCATAGGGAATCACTTTCTGAATTGCAGTACTGCAATTAGTATTTGGGAGTCAGAAGACTGCCTGTTTGAGGGAAACCTCTTTGAGAATATTACCCACTCCGGGATCTCCTTTTCGAATTGCTACAACTGCACGTTGATAGATAATGAATTTCGTGAAACCGGTGTTGGCATCTACGGAGATAGTCCAAGTTCATGGTATCATCATCTTATCGACAATTCCGTCAACGACAAACCAATAGGATTCTACTACAGGCAAAGCAATCTGATTCTGGAGGGAAATGACTTCGCACAGCTAATCATTGCTAGTTGTGACAATATAACGATTCAAGGGGGAGAATTCGCTGGGAGTTCGTTGGCTATAATGCTTGCATTTTCTGAAAACTGTAACATTCGGGAAGCTGACATTCATGATGAGTCAGTCGGTGGGATATGGCTTAGGTACTGTAATTCAATCCTAGTAGAAAGAAACAGCATCTACAGGAATTCAAATTGGCTGGCGACTTACGGTGGAATAATTCTCTCTTTTGTGGCCAATAGTGTGTTCAGTGGGAATATGATACATAATAACATCGGGGACGGTATTGAAGTTCGTTCGGGGTCGAGTGTTGTCAATTGCACATTCACTAACAATGCCATCTTTGACAATCACAGATTTGGACTCAATATTCAAGGAGGACACTCCAATCGGATTTTTGGAAATGCATTTGGGTGGAATACGGCGGGGAATGCCTTGGATCATGGTAATGACAATGACTGGGATTCCGAAGAGCTGCAGCTTGGAAATTGGTGGCATGATTATAATGAAACGGAATCCGTGGTCTATGAAATTCAAGGATTTGGGGGAAGCGTAGACAAGTATCCTCAACTCCTTATGGCGAAACCCAGCAAACCTCCACTTGACGAAATTGCCATGACTGATGGAATCGAGCTGCTGCTTCTCATCGTTTCCACGGCAACATTGATTCTTCTCATTACCTTCCTCTATCGGA
>JBHLND010000392.1:0-2792 GCA_048937485.1 Promethearchaeota archaeon | reverse complement strand
ACCTCTGGCTATCATGGACACACCGGCCTCGCTCTGGCTGCTGGTGATAAACACTTCAAGGAGCCCTTCGAGCCCCTAGCTCCTGGTTTCGTGGATGTGCCATTTGGTGATGCCGAAGCAGTTGCTAAAGCAATAGACAATGAAACGGCGGCGGTCCTCTTTGAGACAATCCCTGCGACACTTGGGATGCCTCTTCCTCCAGATGATTTCTATGAGAATGTCAGAGAGATATGTGATGAGAAAGACGTGCTGCTAATTCTTGATGAGATTCAGACTGGTTTGGGTCGCACAGGCAAGCTCTGGGCCTTCGAACACTACAATGTTGTCCCGGATATCTTCGTGACTGGAAAGGGGTTGTCTGGAGGATTGTACCCAATCACTGCAACATGCTACCGAGAAGACTTAGATCCCTTCATGAATGAGCATCCGTTCATCCATGTATCCACCTTCGGAGGGGCTGAGATAGGATGCCCCATAGCAGCAAAGGTGCTTGAGATTACGTCTGCTGACAGCTTCTTGAGTCACGTGAACAAGGTGAGCGACAATCTGGCATCAGGACTTGAGAGTTTGAAGGAGCGTTATTCTGACATTCTCATTGAAATTCGACGGAAAGGTCTTTTCATGGGTCTGAAGATGAGTGACTCTGGATATGGTCCATTGATGAGCATTGCAGGTTACAACTGCGGCATCTTTGCCGTTTACGCTGATAATGACCGTTCAGTGCTTCAGTTCTTGCCGCCTTTGATCATTGGGGACGATGAAGTCACATATATTGTTGCGACCATGGACAAGGCCTACCAATACGCCAGAGAGCGTCCTGACTATTTGGAACTAGCTAGAAGCTTAGCAATGTAGGAGGATGAGCGAGATGCCAATAGAGATTGATTCGGAACTGCTCAAGGAATTTGAAGAGAAGCTGGATCCTGCGAAACCAGAGGAATCACCGATTTCTGCTAGAGTGCTGGGATATGGTGAGATTAGTACAGTCTTCGAGATTCATCATGAAACTCAGTCAGATATTGCTTTCAAGCGAATGCCGCTTTTCGATAATGAGGAGCAGATTGCAAGATACACTGATGTCTACTTCAGATATCATGATCGCTTGAAACAGATTGGAATCGAGTTGCCTGAATATGGAGCGACTACTGTGTTTGCAAACAATAAGAGGCCTGTCCTATTCTTGTACCAACGAAAGCTTCCCGCAGAAACAATAGGTGACAAGATAATCAGGAATGCCTCAGAGCATGAAATCAAGGCCCTAATTCGAGCCATTCTGCGGCAGCTACTCAAAGTCTGGGAATTCAATGCGAAGGAGAAACCAAGTGTTGAGGTTGCAATCGACGGGCAGGTATCAAATTGGGCTGTGAAAGATCCCGCGGATATTGCAGGAGGCATTCGAGAAGATGTTGATTTACTTTATCTAGACACCAGCACACCTCTCTTTCGTGAAGACCAGGTTGAACAATTGGACGTGGAGCTATTCCTGAGACCGACCCCTCCTGGAGTCCGCTACATTCTCAAGAAGTTCTACCTAGATGACATCGTCAATAGATACTATGATTTCAGGAAAGTAATCATCGATCTTGTTGCCAACTTCTTCAAGGAGCAGCGACCCGAGCTTGTTCCAACTCTTCTCGATCTTGCAAATGATTTTCTCCTAACTGAAGCGGTCTCTCATGACATAGCTCCAATCTCATTTGAAGAGGTGGAGGACTACTACAAGGACGATGCATCAACTTGGAAGCTCTACCTCAGGATGCGGAGGTTACATCGTTTCATTCGCACTAAGATACTCAGACGGTATTACGCCTACATTCTACCCGGGGAGATTCAGAGATAGCACATTTCTACTGGTACAGCTTCAATAGCCTGTGCCCTTGAAATACTGAATAGAAGATGATGCTATAAACCGTGAGCTTCTGCATAGCAGCTCCTCTAATTACATAGATATGGAGAAAAAGAATCACGGTTGCTATTATCCCTAGGGCATAGATGTATCCATACTCCTTGTTGACAAGTATCACGATTGTGTAAATTGCTATCGCAATGGCATACAGGAGAAAGAAGAGAAGCGTTGACCAACCATGTTGTGTTGGATACACGTCCCCCGCGAAAATTCCAATGCCTGCTAAACACGGTCCAGCAATGATGCCAATTATTGTTCCTATCCCACTGATTACTCTTTGCAATTCTGTTTCAGTGAATGGTGTTCGTATAGCTAACCAGAATGGTATTGAGAGCACGCCTGCAATAGTAGTGGCTGCTGCAAATAGGAACCAATTCAATGGAGTTTCCACGCTATTAATCACTGAGAAACCAAGCTGACTGAAAGAGTTCTCCAGGAAGCTGTACCCACCTGGGTAGATCAACATATTGGCAAAGGTGAGGATTACAAATTGGATCCCGGCCAGTATGCCGCACCATGCACCAATTCGTTTCCAGTTTCTTTCCATACTATCCTCCTCTTCTCTTGATTTCTTCTTCTCTAAGAACACGTCGGAGAACCTTCCCAACCTGACTCAGAGGCAGAGAATCAACAATTGCAACTTCCCTGGGTCGTTTATAGCCTGCCATTTTTTCTCTGGCCCAAGCGATGAACTCCTCCTCAGTGGCTGATTCTCCCTCCTTCAATACTATGTACGCCTTAACAAACTCGTTGCTTGGGTCATCATCTCTTGGGATTCCAACAGCTGCCGCCATCTTCACCTTTGGATGAGTGAATAGAATGTCCTCGATTTCTCTCGGGTATGCCTTGAGACCCCCAACGTTAATCATCTGTTTCTTTCTATCGC
>JBHLND010000064.1:3155-11303 GCA_048937485.1 Promethearchaeota archaeon | reverse complement strand
AAACTGTCAAGATCTCACAGTTGTATTAGTCATCCTAATGCTCCTCACATTAATTGCAAGCATCTTTGGGATGAATTTTCAAAATATGCAGTTTCAGTTGAAATATGCACATCCGCTAGTTGTCCTAACAATGATCGTAATTGGCATACTTTTCCTCTCTTACTTCAGGAGAAGACAATGGATTTAGCTCACCATTTTGGTCGATTCCCTCATTTCATGTTTTGCTCTTCATTCTCATGTTGGTGATCCTCAGACTGGATTTTCTTCTTTTTCCTCCTCCTTACCGCTTTTCGAGTCAGACTAATCGGGGCTTCGAAAGTATGTCGAAGACCATCAACAGTGGAAATCGTTTTGACGTTACGCCGAGTTTCAGCAACTATCGCCTCCAAAACGACTCTCTCTTCAACTTCACCTTGTTCCTCTACATACGCAAGCCTGTACAGAGCAAAGATTCCAAAGATTACGGAGAGTATGAGTATGAAATCAAGTCCCATTAGGCGATACGCATCTACGACTACTACACCAGTAGGACTAATCCATGTAATCGAAATAGAAACCTGATGCAAATTAAAGAAGTCGGCTAAAGCGCCAGCCAGAATGGGTGCAATTGTGCCTGCGACAGCCACAAGAACCCCTTTTGCAGCAAGAAAGACTGACGATTGCCCTCTTGGAGAGAGCTTTAGGCCAATGTTGTTGGATGTGAGATTAACACCTGCTGCTGAGAAGCCCGTTAGGATGTGAATTGCAACAAGCAGAGGGATTGCAAGTTGGTGTTCTTCTGCTATTGAGGTAAACGTCCATAGAAACGTTCCCAACATAAATAGCGGCACAGTGATTTGCAGTATGGATTTGTTGCTAAAACGGTCAGAGAGTCTTCCCCAAAACCTGAAGAAAGCTACGCTTGTCAATTGAGTGAGTGCAGCCAAAGCAGCAGCAATCGGAACCATAACTCCAAGTCTCACAAGGAGATAGACCGTGAAGAATGGAGCCGCCAAGCCTGTGCTAAAACCCCATGTTGCAGAGAACCACATCAGGTTTCTGAAATTCTTGTTTTGGAATGGTTTCGCCATAAGCTCAGAATATCCAATCTTTTCATGAGTTGTAAACATTGGCGGTTCTGGAGTGGTTGAAGTATAGTATATTCCAATCATTCCTGCAATGAATGCAATGAAGAAGAGCATGGAGTAACCAAGAATAACTCCATCAGGATACTCTCGGGTCCACTCGCCTACGAATACTCCTCCAAGAATAAAACAGACAATCCCCGCGATTCCCATAACGGCCATCCTTGTGGCGAAAAACCCGCCCAATCTGTCTGGGGGCACAAGATCCTTCAGCCACGAGTTCCAACTAGGTGATCCAATAGCTGTGAAGAACGACTGGATAACTAGGGCTCCCATCAAGAGGATGATGCCATTCTCAGAGGTTGAGATGAATGGTATAAGAGCCATAAACAGGACTCCAAATCTGTTACCAAGCTGTGTAAGAAAGTTGAGTCGTCGTCGATTCCGGTACTTCTCAACCAGAATGACTGCAGGCATCTGTAGTAGTTGCGTCGCTGATGGAATTGCAGCAAGGATTCCGATTACAGTATTGGGTGCTCCCAAAAGCAGGGCAAACGCAACCAGAAAGACACTCTCTGTTAATGTTAATCTAATTTGAGCTGCAGCTCCCTGCTTAATCATCTTGCTGAGGGCTCTTTCTGTTTCCTCGGGAGTGAGATCAGTTTCATGCCTGGCTGTCAAAATGGCTCAAGACTCCACTTCATGAAGATTTTTGACCTTTTTTACTCGGAAGAGTGCATCACGAAAAGAATGAATGGATTAAGCAAGGTGATGGCGGCTATCCGCCAGAGAACTTCCCGGCGGCAATCGCCACCACATCCTGCCATCTGACTCAAAAATAGAGTTAGAATAGGTTAATAGACGAAACAGAACGGATGAAGCCTTTCAGGCTTCCCGCTGCTATTTCTTCTTCTTCGAGGTGCCAGCTTTTGGTGCAGCGGTCTTTTTCTTGGCTGCTGGTTTCTTCTTTGACATTGGATACTCTCCATTTTTTTTGGTGAAATGTCAACATGCTATCAAAAGAGAAGGATCGAGAATGACTCAGAATGCACTAGGATGTCTACCTAGCATCAGTCTTCGTCTTCCCAATCATCATCTTCCCAATCGTCTTCTTCCCAATCATCATCTTCCCAATCATCATCGTCTGGTCCGATGTATTCATAGTCGAAGCGCATTAAGTTCACCTCAACACTATGTCACCGCAAGAAAGAGTAAAGATTGACTGTTCAAAGTATTGCTCAAAAAACGGCCCAAAACATGATTTTAAAGACTTATGAGAGGTTATTAACACACTTAACAAATTATCAAGCCAATTAGCAAAAGGCGGGGATTATTGGTATCGTAGACAAGGATATTAACGATTATGGTGTGCGGGTTAAACTGTCACTTATCACCAACTTCGGAGAACTGAGTCGCATTGAGCAATGCAGATGCATCTGATTCCCCTTCACCTGACACAACTATGAAAGGTCAATCAAGACTTGTTGTCATTCTTGGTGATTCCCAGACGGTTAAGGAATCAGCTAGGAAACTGGAAGCCATTGGTGATATAGTACGAGTCACTAGAAGTCTGTTCCTTGTTCATGGACAAGTGAGCAAGAACCAATCAATTCTCCAAACATTACCGATCATATCCTTTCAGAAAGCGCTTGAAATACCCAGTGTGAATGAACGAGGAGAAGAAGTGAGTAGCAAGCGAGTCTATGCTGTTGTTTCCTATCGATTCAAGAATCCGACCGCACTCCAAAAGAAAAGAGTTGAGCGACTTGTACGAAAGTCAATCTCAATTCGCGTTCGACCTGGAGTATTGCTGTTCCCGGTTCTCAAGGCCAAAGAGAAGCGTCGACTTCTTGAATCTGATAACAAGAATTGGCTGATGGAGTCAAGAAGAGTAAGCGAGGAGCTTCGAAATCTTGGCGCGGAAGTGTCAAGATGGTCTCGACTTAGATTAGTTGATTACCAAATCAAAGTGCACGATGCTGTGGCTCAAACGCTGTCTCAGGATATAGCCTCTCTTGAAATGATGGCCAAGAATATTCGTGCTCAAATCAAGAATCCTGAAACAGATATCAAAGTCCTCAAGAAGAGGGTTTCACTTCTAACCAGAAGATATCGCAAGCTAAAGATAAAATGGAATCTCGCTCGCAAGTTGTGGAACTACGATGCATCAAAGCTACTAACTCGTGGGTACAATCTTGTGATATCCACAAGGCGAGCTGTCGAATCAATGACCTAGTACAATGGGGAGTATCTTCTCATTTTCGTTGCAGAAAAGAATAGAATCCTATTTTCTCAATCTGCCCTGATTATTTGTTTGTACAACCCACTTTATATTGTTAAGACAAACAATATCTCAGCTGGTCTTAATGCCTATGACAAACCTGATTGATGGAGTATCAAGGATCCAGATACCTACACCATTTCCTGTCGGTAGTATGAATTGCTACCTGATTGAGGGCTCACCGCTTACCCTGATTGATACCGGCCCCAAGACACACGAGAGTCTTGCAGCAATCCAGAAAGAGTTTGACAATCTGTCCTATCGGATGTCGGACGTTGAGCAAATTCTCCTTACACATAGTCATATTGACCACATCGGTCAGGCTGCACAATTTGTTAGAGAACGAGCAAGTAAGCATCACAACCCTGTAGAGGTATGGATTCATCATAAGGATGCTAATGCACTAATCAACTATGAAGAGCATGCAGAAGCATATATGGAGTCTTTTGCGAGGCTAATCTCAACTTCTGGCGTTCCAATGAACGAAGCCCAAAAGCTAGACCCAAAGAGACTGATAGACTATTACATGTCGTTAAGAGAATCAGTTCCAACCGCTCAAACCTTCAATGACAAGGCCACTTTCGAAACTGGCATTGGTGAGATTACTGCGGATTGGGTTCCTGGTCACTCTTCCGGCTCAGTATGCTATGTGTGTGATGAACGAAAGGTCATTTTCAGTGGCGATCACATTTTGGGAGATATCAGTTCAAATCCAAGTATATCATTTGCTAGTTCAGAAGAAATAGGGATGCTGACTTACCTTGAGTCTCTAAATCGTATCTCAGCCAAAGCCGATCATATCGCTCTTCCTGGCCACAGAGATCCGATTCCTGATATTGCGTCTAGAATCGAAGCATTACGCGATGAATACAATGATAAATTCCGGAGAACCGCGGAGTCGCTTACATCAAACCCCCAAACCGTTTATGAGATATCTAGAATCATCTATGGGGACTATAGCACAAGTTCACTCGTCTTAGCTTTGGCAGAAAGCCACGATCTTCTTAGAATCTTGGAAGCCAGGAATCAAGCCAAACTAATCAGGAAGAATGGAGTCATCTATGCTGTTATGGCACCTATGACCTGATTGGGTTTCTAGGTCGCAATTCATCTCGCAATTCTATCTTAGCAGCAAGGACTCAGTCTTTCTGCTTTCTAGCTTTTAGAAGAAGGAACCGATCAGGGAGTGGCTGCTTGGGTCTAATCTTGACCTTGTATTTTCTCAAATAGCTCTCGAATGGAACCGCACCAGAAACAAGGTCTACCACAAATCCATGCTTCTTCAAAATCCCTGCGAACTCCTCACCTGTATAGGGAGTATGTGTTTCTTGCATTTCTTCCTTCTCAAGAGCTGTGCCAAAAGACCAAATCTTAGTGATGAAATCGTAAAGATCGCGCATAGCAATCCGAATCCAGCCATCATCTAAAATCTCGAAATCAAAAGCACGATATTCAAACTGTTTCTGGAAGTATGAAAGATGCTGAAGCATCTGGCTTGTGAGGTTCGCGTCAAGGTCGTCGGTACCTGGACTTTGATGGTCCAATATCACAAATGCTCCCCCATCGCGAAGAAGTGAGTGAATCTCTTCTATGGTCTTCGAAAAAACATCCTCTCCTGCAAAGCAAAGCACTTCGCTGAGAGATTGAACAGCCACAACTGCATCAAATGATCCATAATTGAATGGAAATTCTGGCATGAATCCTTGTATGAATGATACGTTACGCAGAGCTACATCCGGTACCTGATGAGTGAGCATATGTCTAGAGAGATCAAATCCTATCACCCTAGCTGACGCCGTGTGCTGATTAATTAGCGACAAGGCAGCGCCCACACCACAACCGGCGTCAAGAACCAAGGACGCATCCGAAGGAACTAATTCCGCAACCTCTCGCAGATATTCTTGACGGTATTTTTGACTCATTACCTGAGCCATCATCTTCTCACTGGATGTCATCCTGAACGCCATGATGCAGGTCATGTGTTATCAACATATGTACTCAAGTAATGGGCCTATTCCCAAAGATGAGGAGAGAAGGGCAGGCGGTTGCTTATTCTATGGGGTTATCAACTGCATCAATGAGTTCAGGCGCTCAATACCGCAGGATGTCCATTGACAGTCTGTATTAAGAACCCGCCCTTTTCGCAGTTGTCAAATCATCAGCCAATACTGTTTAGGCTTTTTACAAAAGGATTCAAATTCAACTTATTATTAGATTGCTAATCGAAATCAGTACATTAGAGAGAGGTATGATGAGATTCAGTGTTCCGGAAAAGCTGTTGGGATTAATAATTGCCATTATTGCTAGCTTTGCGGTATGGATAGCCACCGCAGATGTTCTCTCCTCCTTTTTGGTGGCATTAGTAATTGAGCTAATCGCACTAACTATAGAAACACAAATCGAGCTTTCACGGTCAACAGAGATTATCGCCAACATTTTATCAATTTCCGAAGTCAGCGCCACACACAGATCTCTGAGAGAGGTGGTAACTGAATACGACCAAATAATGAGAGATGGAAGTCCACTTCATGTGCAGGAAGCACAACTGGGACTGTCGAAGTTTGGGGATATGATTAAGGATCTAAGAAGAGGCCGAATCAGCATTCCACGTGAGGAGGCCTATGTGAGGGCAGGACAAATATTCGATACAATTGAGAAGAGCGTGGTTGCTTTGGACATTGTTAAGGACCCAAACAAGTGGTCAACTGGTGATCATCCGCTCTGGCATGAAACAAATCTCAAGGCGGCTCGAAGAGGACTCACGATGACGCGCATCTTCATTCTCAAAGACGAGCACTTCTTGAGAGATGAATTTCCACTTGCAAATACAATGAGGGAACAGAGCGAGGCTGGAATCTCAGTACGTTATGTGACTATGGATGAACTTGAGCCGGGGCTCATTCGAGACGGAGCTCTTATTGACGATAGAATAATTATAACCAGTCTGTTCACACCTGCAGGGGAGTTCGGACTTTTCACGCTAGAAACTTCAACCTCCATAGTGGAGGAGAATCGCAGATGCTACGAACGCATCCTTGCGCGTTCCCATCCCTTTTAGAATTCTGTCGATTTCGATAAGTTGCAGTTAGGAAATAAGCAAAGTAGATCAACTCCCAAATAGGTTTTCTTTGGCATCTTATTGATGCGCCCAAGTGTTTCGTTTTCCATCAAAATGAACAGGATCTGCCTGTCGAGAAATTTCGTGAAAACTGCTTAAATATTCACAAAACAAGTCACTACATGAAGCTCATGATGAAATCAAACAGAAACCATGATGAAGGGATACTGAAGGCACTCTCTAACTCCACGAGAAGAGAGATCATTCGTATGATATCTGAGAAGGGAAGCGCTTCATACACTGAGATAATGCAGGTTTTAGGACTTGACCCATCTCTCGAGAGCGGGACGTTCAATTACCATCTAAAGGAGCTCGCTGAGGTAGGTTTGATTGAGAGTGTAAATGGCGAATATAGGATAAGCACTCTTGGTAGGAATGCCCTAATCCTCATCGACCAGGTTAGAAAGGAGCCTCAAGTGGATAGATACGGTGTGCTATCTGCTGCAATCTCTATGTCACCACGGGAAGAACTTCAGCTATTCAAGGCTCAGTTGGGAACTGGTCTTGGCTTTGCCATCATAGTTTTCAGTATCGCTGCAATGTGGATGACAATCGCTTTCATGAACCAGCTTGGTTTCGTTGTAGCGTTTGTTTCATTCTCGGTCAGTATTGGCATAATAGTGAGTTCAGTCACCAAGCTGATACAACTTGCAAGGAAATATGAACTTGGGCTTTCTGTTCTTCTTTTCATCTCTGAGAGCTGGTTTCTCATGCGTTCTCCTAATAGAGGGAATTTCCTGGCGCTTGGGGGGTTCGCTGTCATTTCCTTTATCTTCCCAGTACTCTATCTATTCTTAGTGGGCACAGGAGCTATACCATGGCTATCTGGAGTCGGAGTTGCACTGATCATGGTCACAATATTCGCTATTCCCTGCACTCTCATTCTTGCAGATACGGCTATCAAGAAGGTGGAAGAACTGGAGTCGATGGAAAATGAATAAGCGTGAACCGACAGAGGAGGAGCTTGACAAACTACTCTTGGTGCTGTCAAAGCCTTTGACAAGATTGATTCTCTCCGTTCTTTCAGGCAGGGATCCCGGTCTTGCTCGAAATAAGCCATCACTACGATAGGACCCCTCAAGATGCATCGATTCTCTATCTTCGAGGTTTTGAGGAATACCCGGTTGAGGAATGGAAATTCTGAATTTGGAAAAGCAGCCATTGTAGCAGGAACCGGAGTTGGTTTTAGTACGGTAACAGCTCGACTCTTTGCAGATGACGGAGCGAACGTCCCCTTTAATGACACTCCAACAGATTTCTGTACCGGAACCTGTCTTTTGATTGGCCGTAGGATGGCAATCTAAATGTCAGTATTTGCATACCTGCTGTCAGAATGTATCTGCCTACAATCCACAATGCAATCGGATATTGAATGAAGGACCAGAGCTACAGCTATTCAAAGGAATTGATTTAAGCGGGTGGCTTGACGGCGAGTGATGATGGATATGACTCTTGGAAGCATATCATCAGATCTTGAGTTTCGCAGCTGGATTCTTCAACAACCTGAGGGTAAAACTCTGCTGCAGTGTTATCAGTGTGGTCGTTGTACGAGTGCCTGTCCTGTTGCAGAAGTTGACTCTTCATTCAATCCTCGACTTTTCTTGCAGAAAGTCATTCTAGCTGACGAAACCTTGACTGAGAATCAACTTGTTTGGAATTGTCTGACATGTGAGCAGTGTGAGGTT
>JBHLND010000064.1:0-3145 GCA_048937485.1 Promethearchaeota archaeon | reverse complement strand
CCCGAACATGTGAAAATACCTCAGATTTTGATCCTCGCAAAGGTCAGAGGTTTCGCAAGTGGAAACACCCCTCAAATCGCCCTCGATCGGGCACGTTCAATCCTATCTGAAGGGCGCACAATCCAGGTGAGTGACCCCATGCTCAAGACGCGTGATAAGATGGGTCTACCAAATCTTGGGAATCCTCCAGTAAAGCAGCTCAGCAGCATACTGAAGAAACTCGCACTTGCAGAAAGGCTTGAAACCGCTGAATCCAAGTATGGAGGTGCTGAGGATGAGTAAGGCTGTTGAGTATACCTATTTTCCTGGCTGCATGATTCCCTTTAGGCTCCCCCACTTCGAATTGACAACAAGAGAGGTTCTGAAAAGACTAAACATTGAGCTCATCGCCAATGAAGGTCATACCTGTTGTCCAGAGCCAACTACATTTACTGGGGTTGATTTCGAAGCATGGTTGACAATCGGTGCCAGAAATATCGCTGTCAGCGAGTCCACCGGGAAAGACACAGTCGCCTTGTGCAGCGGCTGTTTCCACACACTCGCAATGGTTGGTCATACGCTTAGAAGTGAAGCGGACATACGCGAGCGTGTGAACAAACGATTGAAGCCCACAGGTATGATTGCTACCGGAGAAGTTACTGTAAAGAACATCCTCCATGTACTCCATGAGGATGTCGGATTAGATCGCATAAAGAAGCAAGTTACTCATCCTCTCAAGGGCATCACTCTGGCTGCACATTACGGTTGCCATCTTGTTAGGCCTCTCGAAGCAACACAGATGGACCATGCGGAAAACCCACAATGGATGGAAGATATTTTCAGGGCAGTGGGAGCGGAGGCAATAACCTATGCGAACAAGATGGCTTGCTGTGGCGCGCCTATAGGGCCATCTAATGAGCCTCTATCCTTCAAACTGACAGCGTCGAAACTGAAGAATATAGTGGATGCAGGAGCTGATGCCATCGTTCTAATTTGTCCAACTTGTTATACGCAAATGGAAATGCAGCAGAAGAAAGCCACTGTTGATCTTGGCCCTGGCTTCAGCATTCCTGTACTATATCTAGGCGAGATGCTTGCATTGGCAATGGGAATGTCTGACCTTGTGGCAAGTAATGCAAGGCGATATCATCGAGTAAAGATTGATTCTCTGCTTGATAAGATGGGGGTTGGGGAGTAATGGCAAAAACTGTAGTTGTTATCGGCGCTGGACTAGCTGGTATTCAAGTATCTCAGCAGCTTGTGGATTTGGGATTGATGGTACATTTGGTGGAGAAGGAATCGACCGTTGGAGGCCTTTCCACATACCTTGGCAAAGTCTTTCCAACAGATGACTGTGCATTATGTCTGGATGCTTGTGAGGAGCTTTTCAACGGAAATCATAGACGATGTCAGTATCGAAGTCTACTTGGCTTACAAAAGAAACTGACGGTCCATACTCTGACTGAAGTGAGGTCGATTAAACGGGAGGAGAAACGCTTCTCAGTCTCCATTCGGACCAATCCAAGATATGTGCTGCTCAATAGATGCGTTGTTTGCCTTGAATGCCTCAGTGTTTGTGATGTTGAGGTTCCTGATGACCGTAATCTTGGAAGGTCAATGCGTAAGGCTATTGATAGAGCAATCCCACAGGGAATTCCGCAAGCTCCAGTGATTGACATGGATTATTGCACGAAGTGCAACAAGTGCATTGATGTTTGTGGAGTGAATGCAATAGACCTCTCTCAGAAGACAAAAACCCGCACAATCAAAGCCGACGCAGTCATAGTGACAACAGGTGCTGATGAGCTTGTTCCTGACACATTGCCTGGATATGCCTATACTGAGAGTCCAAATGTTCTTACACAGAAAGAACTGGCGAGACTATTGGACCCAGCAGGTCCTTCTACCGGAGAAGTCCTGACTGCATCTGGAAGACCTGTAGATTCTGTGACAATGATACTGTGTGCAGGGAGCAGGGATTTGAACTTCATGGAATATTGTTCACAGGCTTGCTGCACATATAGCCTCAAACATGCAATATTGTTGAGAGAGTCAGGAATTGGTGTCACAATCTGCTACATGGATTTGAGAGTACCACTATCAAGCACGCACTATCTTGAACGTGCAAGAGAGGTTGGAGTCAGGTTTCTAAGAGGAAAACCAGATCATGTGAATTTGAATGATGACTTCCTAGTAACACATGTTGAAGACACCCAGACCCAAAAAGCAGAGGCTATCAAGTCACAGCTTGTAGTCCTTGCATCACCGCTTGTGCCACTGGCCTCAGAAGAGGAGTATCTCACTTTGCTAGTTGATAGACAGGGCTTTGCAACGCGAAACGCTGATGGCTTCTATGCATGTGGTACAGCTACAGGACCCAAGGACATCCCCACAAGCATTGCAGAAGCGAATTCTATAGCAATACAGGTTTACATGGACTTGGAGGTGGGGAGATGAAGAAGCTAGTTCTTTGTACATGCAATGGGACCCTAAGTAAGACCATAGACTATGCTCGTGTCCAAAAGGAAGTAACGAAGATCTACGACTCGATTGAGGTTATGGATAGCCTCTGTCTTGAAGAAGGTTTGAAATTTCTAAGCGAGAGCCTCTCGCCTGAAGACCGACTAGTTATTGGTGCATGTAGTGCACAGGTAATAGAAATCCCAGTCAAGCAGAAAATCAAGAGTGATTTGATGCATTTTGTGCCCCTAAGGGAACAAGTGACTTGGGTTCATGCTGAGAAGAAATCCGCCACCAACAAGGCAGTTGTCCTTCTTTCCGATGCATCAACTAGGCTGAACTACCTCGAACCAACAACAGAGTTCTCAGAGAACATGCTGAATCGCGTCCTCATCATCGGTGGTGGCATAGCCGGCCTAAGAGCAGCTTCTGATTTAGGCCGTCTGGGGGTTGAAACCGTACTGCTTGAACCCAAGAAGCTTGGCCAAAAAGAGTATCTTGAAAGCTGCCAATACATGTCCAATATCGACTTGCTCGAGAATACTATTCAGAAACTGAATGACTCAATCGATGGACCGTCAAGGGTTTATGGTAGTGTAAGCAAACTGGATGGTCAAGTTGGGTCCTTCGAGGTTATGATCTCATCCTCTGGAGGAGAACTGCTCAGCGAGGAATATGGTGCAATTATCATTGCCACGCCACCAGA
>JBHLND010000391.1:0-2819 GCA_048937485.1 Promethearchaeota archaeon | reverse complement strand
GAAGATGTAGAGATTGCTAAACGACACCACCCGCGTCTCCTGGAATCATGGGTCAATTTTACTTGACCATAACTTTTCATATGCAACCTATTTAGTTGATTATTAATTGAGATGTAGGATGTTGCCATTGTGAGGAGTCAATATAATCTAAGACCAATGAAGAAAGAGGACTGGGAAAGATTCCATGAGCTAGAGAAAGAGATCTTTGAGGATGACCTCTTGACAGAAGACTGGTTTGCTGATCGTATAGAGAAGGGAAATTTCTTCGCCCTGGATATCGAAGGCAAGATTGTCGGAGAGCTTGCTGTCGAAAGGTTCGGCGAAAATGGGGCCCATCTTGGTCGAATCGGAGTAGCTCGGTCTCATCAAAGACAGGGGCTAGGGACATACCTCATGGAGTATGCAATTAATTGGTTCAAGAATGAGAAGAATGTCACTACAGTCCATCTCTACACTCAAGACCACAACGTGGCGGCTCAATCCCTCTACAAGAAATTCGGATTTGATGTATCAGGTGCAACTTGGCATTATTTCGTGCCGTTTGCGGGTCTTGAACCTGAAGGCATGTACTCGTGTCAAGAGATTCAGGACGATGAGATCGTAGCCGTCTCAGAAATGTATCCAACACTACCTGCTGTCGTGATAAGACGATGCATTGAGAGCGACAAATGTCACGCTCTTGCATTCAAGAACAGCGAAGGGATGATTGTTGGAGCCGCACGTTTTACTCCTTCATTCCCCGGTGCTTTTCCATTTGAGATTGAGGATGTGAATCACTTTGATGACTTCATTGCCGGGATGCAGAAGTTCAGCCTTCCTGAGTTCGACTATATTAGGACAGTCTTCAGTGATAATGAGAGTCTAGCTGAGGTTTGCGAGAGTCGAGGGTACCATTTGCATCACAGGCTGTTCAAGATGTCACTTTATCTATAGTGAAAGCACCTCTCTAGCGAATACTACAAAAGCGTGAATAGCGTTCTGGAGAGAGAAGGTGAAGTGATTTGACCAAGGTGGCAGTCATTGCAACATCGGATAGAGTCTATGGAGTTAACAAATCATTCGAGTTGCTTGGGATTAATCCAGTGAAAGGCAAGAATGTCGTTTTCAAACCCAACTTCAATACTGCGGACCCGCCTCCGGCCTCCACACACATGGACACATTCAGGGAAATTGTGGTGAAGCTAAGAGAGATGGGAGCACAATCAATTACCGTGGCAGAAAGATGCGGACCTGCTAACACAGAAGAGGCGTTCAAGAAGAAGGGTCTCTATGAGCTAGCTGATGAGTTTGAACTCTCAGTTGTTAACCTTGAAACCGCTCCAAAAGAAGAATGGGTCAAGAAGAAGCCCGAGGAAACTCACTGGAAAGATGGATTTCTCTTTGCCAAGGTCTACGACGAGGCTGAGTGTGTCATTGAAACCTGCTGCTTGAAGACTCACCAATATGGAGGGCATTTCACACTCTCATTGAAGAACGCCACTGCTCTCGTGCCCAGAACTGGTTATAGCTACATGAGTGAGTTGCATAGTTCGCCACATCAACGAAAGATGATTGCAGAAATCAATGCAGCCTACAAATGGGACATGGTCATTATGGACGGCGTAATCTCATTCGTTGACGGCGGACCCATGGATGGTACACGAAAAGAAGCCAACGTGTTTGTTGCTGGCACTGACAAGATAGCAATTGATGCTGTTGGTGTTGCCTTGTTACGGACCCTAGGAACAACTCCACACGTTTCAGAAGGTCCAATCTTTGAACAGGAGCAAATCGCAAGAGCTGTAGAGCTGGGAATAGGCATCTCCGCCTTTGATGAGATTGAATTCTTGACAGATTCGCCCGATAGCGAAAAGCTAGTTGAGAGGATAAAGGCGGAATTTGCCTAAGCAGACTCCGAAATCACTCGCTAGTCTTCTCAAAGCAATTCCGAAGTGTGTCCAGAATCTCGGGCTTATTCAGGAGTACTCCAAAGATTCTGACAAATGCAAAGACTTCCCCAATCTCCCACATATCTCCATCAGTGATAAGGTGTAATGATTCCTCATCCAACTTGTCAAGCATCTCACGAGCGAAGTCATCCTTTGCTTCTTCAAAGGCTGGAATGAATTCCTGCATGCATTTCTTGATTGGCCTATGACCATCATAGATCGGGCCCAGACTCGCGAAAATTCTCCTAAACAGATTCTTTCCTCTTTTGGAGTTCCAATATGATAACGGTAGATTCCGATTCAGAAACACTTTGGCTGTTCTGCAGTAAAGAATTTCCGTGGCTGTCTTGCCTTTGTAAACGCGGCGCCCGGCCTGAGTTACTATTCCAGCTTTCTCAAAGGACTTGACATATCTGTAGATCGTGGTTTCGGACTTGGTATCAAGACTGGAATTGTCCTTAGCAATTTCATTGTACGTAGCTTCAATCTCACGAATAGTCATGGGTTTCTCGCGGAGAATACGAATGATTGGATTAATGCTTAAGTCCCAAAGCAAATCGTTTGCTTCATCATCCCAAACAAAGACAAGTGATTCTGGCTCATATCTGATGATATCTTCGTACTCCGGGGTAGCGCCCTCTTCCGTCATTATCAGACACCACGAGATGATGCTCTACTCTAGGATAAAATGGCTTCGCTTGGCGCTGCCTATGAACGCTTCGAAGTCCAAAAAGGGCCTAGCAATTTCATTAAATGAAATTATAAATGCGTAGTATGGAACCCTTATTTAATGATTTGTAAATGAGATGGATTGTTTTTCGCCTCGGCAATGCGTTTGGTTTTGGGAGATAGAGATTGTCATGACAAAGAGAGAAAGAAAGATGGTGCCGC
>JBHLND010000390.1:0-2820 GCA_048937485.1 Promethearchaeota archaeon | reverse complement strand
CGCTGACTGATGCCTTCGAGGTCTGGAATGGATTCGACCCACTTGAACCTGACACGAATTTTGATGGTTTGCCAGACTACTATGAGTTGGAAGCAGCAGATCAGGATCCAGATGGAGATGGTATAAAGAATCCTTGGGATTTTGATAATGATAACGATGGCGTAGGTGATGAGGCGGACCTGTCTCCATTCTGTTATTCCACCGTTCAGGATAGTTTCCATATGGAGATTGCAACGGATGGCAATCCCACATACATCACTCTCCAACTCAGACCAAGAAACCCCGATCATCTGAAGCTATTCTATCAGTACTGGGATTGGCCCTATGATACAGAAGGCTCAATGAAAGACATGGACTATTCACAAGAAGATGTCAGAGCGATTCCACAACTCAATGTCATTGCAAATCCAATTCCGAGTCAGTCAGAAGTTGCTGACTATGGTCTGATGGTAACACCTGATGGCTTGCAAGTCCCCTTGAATCCCGTATGGGACGGCGGTGATCTTGTCGCATTTGAATGTAAGATCTTTTTCCCGCAATCGAGTGAAACAAACATAATCATTGATACCAACCTGTACTGGAGAATCATGGGAAACACCGATATTAAGGCAGTTGCTCTGAGGGCGAGCAATGACATGTACGTCTTCCTTGGAGAAGGTGATGCTGCAATTGCCGGAATGGAATATGCTACGGCGGCACCTCTTCAATGGATTGACCTAGGCGACGGATATGCTGCAATCAAGACATTCAATGGTGCGTACTTATCCCTGGCCAACGATAACACCATAATCGCATCTCGCGATATTAATGAGAACACTGAGTTTAGAGTTGTTGAAGTGGGAGATGAAATTGCGCTAAATGCCAGTAATGGATTGCTTGTCACATTAGACGGCAATGACCAATTGGTGGCACTCGGCACCAATTTGATGGATGCAGAGCTCTTCACGAAATTGGATTTGGGCTATCAGTCTGAATGGACAACGCTAGTTACCTATCCTGAGCCATTCATGCTTACAGGATTCACTATCGAGGAATGTTTCGGGTCCGAAATTGGGCTCTTCTACGGTTCGGATGAAACACAGGCAATTGCTGCTAACATTCTGATGTCATATACGTTCATGAGAAACGCAACAAATCAGCTTTCTGACCAACTCTTAATCCTTGCAGATAATGATGTTATAGTGAGTAGTCTAAGCCAGTCATTCACTCATAGAGATGAAGCTTTCAAAACAATGGGCAATGATATGATGCCTACAGCACTTGACACATTACCTGCCGGAGAAATTCTTCCTGTCATCATCGCCAATGAAGATTTGACTAAGACTCTCGAGATGTCAGAAGTCCTACCCGGAATGATTGCCTTTAATCCTTCCTTTGTACTGGATGTATCATCCTATCCTGTGGTCACTGTTAGGAGTCTTAAAACGAACTTCTACAATACGTCAAGCTACAGAGCTTTCTCTTTGGAAGAAGTCATGGCGGAAGTAATCAGCTGGGAACTCAGCGAAACAGCATCATCCAATATCTTAACCATGATGATGAAGTGGTTCAATGGTGAACAACTGGTTGCGGCTGTAGAGGATATTGAAGTCAGCTACGGAATCCCTGAGAATGAAATCTTTAATGTAGTGCAGAATGCTGCGATATCCTCTCTTGAAGCTCTGGGCGCCCTCTCCGAAGGCGTGTGGATCTATCGAGCCTTCAAGGATTTGAAGATACTAAAGAAAGGCGGTTTTGGCTTTAATTCGATAGTCAGATCACTCAACTTAAAGAATACTGGCTTGATTGGATCGTGGGCCAAGACTAGCAGAAATCTGGGCAAGATTAACAAAGGGTTTGTTAAAGCATTCAAGGGGCTACAAAAGGCTCTCGTTGTTTTCGGTATTGTTGTAGACATGGCGCTTTCGATCTATGCTGGATTCCTTATCGCAGACAGTATCGGGGGTCGATTGGGGGGTGAGATTGGTGGGATCTACGCCTTTACCGGGACTATGGTTGCCGTGGTTGGTGCTGTAATTCTTTATGCAATAGGAATGATTCCTTACGTTGGATGGATAATATCCCTAGGACTCGTTCTTGCAGACATGTTTGGTAATTTCTCTGGCAAGCTTACTGAGTGGCTTACTGAGGTCATCTTTGGAGAACAAGAAGACGTTAGAAGAACCGAAGTTGGCGACCCTGGAATTGAGATCGTTGCTGGCCCAACTACAAATACCATCGACCCAGATGGCAATGGTCTTGATGTTGGAGACACGATTGAGATACTCATACGTTTCCGAGGGACAGTTGAGGAAAAGGTAGACGATTCAATCCCCTTCAGTAGCTACATTCGACCCTATATTGAGCTCTATGTGCCTCAGGGCGAGGTTGGGAGTTCTGGTTTGCCATCCTATCCTGATATGGAAATAAACTATGGCAACTACTGGAAATCAGAGTCCTACGACTCAACAGCATGGGCTCAGCCTGCCCTGCCGATGGTGAACTATCCAACTTGGGTCTTCCTGAGGTACAACTACTACCTTCGATATCGCTGGGTTCATGAAGTGATGGGCTTTTGGGACTGCTATCATGATGATGACCGAGTCGGTGCCAATGCCACCAGTCTTGCCACCTTCTACTTCGATGTGATGCCTGCCACAATTGACGATTTCGCCATGTGGGGCGGTATATCAATGCTTGACAATGACGGGGATGAATTGAGGAACTCTGAGGAAACCGTTACTAATGAATGGAAATATGACTCCGATGGGGATGGCCTTCGCGACAAAGTCGAAATAGATCTAGGACTAGATCCTCTGAATTTTGATACTGATGGCGACG
>JBHLND010000389.1:0-2826 GCA_048937485.1 Promethearchaeota archaeon | reverse complement strand
AATCTTGTCATCTTCAACATTGACTCGAACTTTAAGCAGCTTTCCGTCAGGAACCTTATATGCCGCCAACCTCACTATCTTCACCTCTTGAGGTTCCATTCATCACGTCTGTATTGCTCATTACTGAGCGTATTCGCGAGCTCAGCTTCAGTGGCACTTAGAGCACCATTATCAAGCTCGACCTTCAGTGATTCTGCAAAGCCAGAACGAAGCGCCTGACTCAAATCGTGCATTGTAATGTCCTCCCCCAGAATATCTCGGACAGATGTGACTCGTTGCTTCACGTCTTGAATCATCTTATCGGAGATTTTCTCCTGTGGTACCTTGAGTACCGAAAACATCACTTCTACATCCAAATCCAGAAGAATGGTCCCGTGCTGCAGAACGCAAGAGTATCTACGTGTCTGTGCGTTTCCAGAGATCTTCTTGCCTCCGGTGACGATGTCATTGATTGGTTTGAACTCCGAAGAGATTCCAAGATAATCCAAAGCTTTCACAATCCCTTTGCAGAGAATCCTATAGGACTCGATAATGTCCTCGGGTGCCAATCTATGCCCTCGTGGAAGGATGATGCTATAGGTAACCTCACCCTCATAATCATGATAGACAGCGCCACCACCAGTGATTCTTCGGATGTAATCGATTCCTCTGGTCCTGCAGTATTCAAGGTCCACTTCTTCAGTCATTCCCTGGAAGGTTCCAATGGAAACGGCAGATGGCTTCCACCTATACAAACGAAGCGTAGGAGGAGACTGTCCGGCCTGAATTGAACGCATTATGGCTTCGTCTATTGCCATGTTCGTGAAGGCATTATACTCGGCTAGGTCAAGAAAGCGAATCTGTTCCATCTAGGGCCACAATCCTGATTCCTTGATTGATATCTGAATTTCCTCCTTAGAAAGAGGACAGGGGTAATTATACATCGTACCGGACGGTCTCTCATTATAGAAAGGTCGATTGCAGCCGGCACAACCAGACACCTGGAACGCCGCACCTGATGATAAGTACTCGCTCATTTCCAGCTCAGGAATCTTCAAACGGACTTCTCCAACTTCGTTTACTTCTACGTCATTTCTGGATATGGCATCCCTATGCAATAGGTGTCTAATAATCTGAATGCGTCTATAGGAGTCCAAATTGGGAGATTTCCTTCGCTCAAGTGATGTCCCTTTAATGCTAGTGAAAGCAAAGAGACCCACACTTACGCCCATTCTCTTCATCTTGAACAAGAACTCTACCGCTTCAGACTCTGTTTCCCCAAGCCCAATCATCAGATGAGTTGTGACTCGGCCATTGCCAAATATCTCCAGGGCGTCATTCAGCGCTTTTTCGTGAAGATCCCACCGATATGAGAATCCTCGACCCGTTCCCTTCACTTTGTCAAACAATTCTTGCGTGCATGCATCAAAAGCGATGCCAATGTTCGTCACACCTGCATCTTTCAATTTCCTCAGATTCGTCCTATTCAATGGATGAATAGAGACAGAGATTGGAGTGTCGGTTACGGACCTAGTTTCCTTCACCAAGAAAAGGACATCATTGATTGCATCTGGGTAATTCAGCGATTGGATGCAGATTCTTGAAAACGAATGAAGAGTGGAATACTCAGCTTTCACGTCAGCATAGGCAAAATCAGGCCACGCAATTCGAGACAATCGATTTCGGGAGGATGTGCTTTCTCTGGCTTGAGGGCAGAAGGCACAGTTGGCATCACATCGCCCTTCTCTATATGTCATTAGAAAGGCTGTGCTGAAATGAGGAATTCGTTCTCCCTTAAGTAGATTCATGTGGATTGCAGTGCCCAATGAAAGCCGTACTCTTTCCACCAACTGAATCACCAGGCGAACTCAGGAATATTCTTTCTTTAACGCTATCGTTTTTTCATTCTCTCGTGTTTTCCGAGCAACCGTTTATATTATCTGATACTGTAATTCAATTGCAAAAAGCATATAAGTCGTAATGTGTAATACTATTACAGGGTTGTTTTCTGGATGGAAATTACAACCCAAGGAGAGTAGGTAAATAAAATGAATAACAAGAAAACGGTTGCACTAGCGGCTGGTTTCATCCTTTTGTTTTGTCTGAGCTATGCGGCTGTTCTGGCAAGTGCCTTTAATCCGGCAACAGAGAAGCCTGAGATGGCTGAGACTTCTAATCCTGTGACAGAGCAACCAGAAAAGGACTATACTTTCTGGAAGCCTGAAATGGCTCACACTTTTGATGATGCAACTGGGATGAGCGGGGACGTCGGTCGTGCAAGCCTTTCAGCACTGTACATCGACAATATAGTCTGATGAGGTGGTGCTAATGTCCCAAATGAGGAGCTTTCAGGCTCCTCATTCCCTTCTTTTTTTCCGATCTTTTCTCTTTTCTTGATTTGATTTTTGATTCATCTTTGATGGAAATACATATAAGGCGTAACATGTAATACTATTACATGATTGCTGAGTCAATCTCACTGTATTCGAGTAGTATTGGAGAGGAATAACATGAAATCTAACAGATCCATATTTGCGAAAGGAGTTCTGTGCATAGTTTCTGTGCTGATAGTTGGGTCGTGCCTGGGTTATGGCATTGCTTCATTCTGTTTCTGTGATGATGACAGAGTTGATGCATATTACGATGGATTAGCACCTGATGCCAGGCAAGGCAGCCAGGATGTTCAGATAGAGGAAGAGAGCATCGAGGAACATATAGAGATCAGGCTTCGAGATTCAACTCCTGATCTTGCTGATATAGATTCAACTGGCGGACAGGGCGTATTGTGGGCAACTCATTTTGCTACAGTCATCTAGTGTGGTATCACGTGAGCATCAATATAATGGG
>JBHLND010000388.1:0-2831 GCA_048937485.1 Promethearchaeota archaeon | reverse complement strand
CGGAAGGATCAATGGACAGCTACTACAATCCCTCAAGAGTCCGTGAGATTCAGGAGTATGCATTTGCTGCAGAAGATTATGCCGCCAGTGAATATGATGAGTTAATGGATTTGCTACCAGACGACCTGGCTGACATTGAGATAGACCGGGTTGTATCAGAATTCGTGGACCTCATTGTAAAGGTCACAGCGGATATGTACATCAATGAAACCTCTGAGATTCCCGATTACGCAGGAATTGATTCAATCTCAATACCAACCTCAACCACTACAACATCAACAACAGCCAGCTCAACTACAACTACAATCAATACTGGAGTAACATCAACAACAACTACAGAAACCACGGGCCCTAGTCTCATGGACTGGAGTGTTCAAATCCTAGGATTCACGGCAGGCGGGATGGCACTGGTACTAATTCTTCTGTGGAAGCGACGGCAATCCTAATTCCGAGTTGAGCAACTCCTTTTATGCCAGAGCCCCTTATCTAGAATTTGACAAGTTGGGTGATCTTGAATGACAAACGTATTTGCAGTCAATGGAAGTGCCAGAATGGAAAAAGGTTTCACAGCCATTATCTTGGAGGCCTTTATCGAAGGGATGAGAGTTGCAGGAGCCAATGTCGAACTTGTATATCCTAGGAAGCATAGGATTCGTCCTTGCATTGGTGACTTTCAGTGCTGGTTCAGTAAGGTTGGGGAATGTGTTCAAACGGATGACATGCAAATGCTCTTAGAGAGAATGAAGACTGCTGATATTCTTGTACTCGCCACACCTGTTTATCTTCCTCTCCCCGGTGCATTTCAAAACTTCCTCAATCGCCTAATGCCGCTGGTTGAGCCCATTCTTGAGTTTACAAATGGTCGGACGAGAGCAAAGTTTCACCAATATGTGAGAATCTCCAAAATCGTCCTCGTAGCAACGGGCGGATGGTGGGAGATTGACAACCTTGGAACTGTGCTTCGGATTGCAGAGGAGATTGCCAAGGATACAACCGTTGATTTTGCAGGCGCAATTCTCCGTCCTCATGCATTCATGATGAATGAATCCGAAGAGGACAAGCAAAACATTCTGGAAATCACGAAGAAGGTTGGGCGTCAACTTATAGAAGAAGGAAAAATGTCAAAGGAAGATCTAGAGGCTATCAGTCGACCGCTAATTTCTGAAGAAGAACTTAGGGATTACTACAATAGAAACTATCAGAAGGCTAAGGATGCAATGAAATAGAGGCTGATTGCATGAGCACCGAATCAGAATCAACACCTTGTACTTGGCTGGATGATGCAATATGTGTAGACTGCAATCTCGGTGATGAGCTGAACTGCCGCCATGATGAGAAGTCCGTGGGCTGCTTTCTGAGAAGACACCTGACCTTTAGGATAATTGCATTTCTTGTTGTTGGTGCTTCTTCCTGGCTCACCAGTCAGTGGATATTGCTCCTGATCTACGCGGTGGTTACTTTACTGAACTTCACTGTCATTGAATCCTGGTACTTGTGTAGACATTGTCCATTCTATGCAAAAGAAGGTCGAACGTTGACATGCATCACACTTCAGGGAATGCCTCGCATCTGGAGCTATGACCCGCGCCCAATAACAAGAGGAGAACAGATAGCTATGTCCGTTGTTGGCGGATTTATCGATCTGTTTCCGCTTCTCGCCGGGGCATATGCAATCTGGGTGCTCTACAGCACCGGTGCAGAGATGCTACTCCTGGGAATGCTTGGTCTAACCGTTATTATGCTTGGAGCTTCTGTTTACTTCGGCAAATATCTGGCAGATGAATATTGCATCAGATGCGTGAACTTCTCATGTGTGATGAACAAGGTGCCAAAGCACTTGGCTGGTGAGTATCTTCGAAGAAATCCTCTAATGCGAAAGGCATGGGAAGATTGGGGGTATGCATTAGGAGAGGACTAGCCAGCCCAACCATCATCCCAGTTTTCTTCAACAGCACGCCAAGCCAAACATGTGCCAACGGTCTCAAGTGGGTGCCACTTCTTGGCAATCTCGATAAGTTCCTTTGGAGTAGGCACATCCTTGAGTCCATACATCAGCTGTACACCTTTTCGGACACCAAGGTCGCCAGGTGATAGAACATCAAGGCGCCCTAGAGAGAAGATTAGGTACATCTGCACGGTCCATTCTCCTACCCCTTTTATGTCTACAAATAGCTTGGTGATTTCTTCAGATGATAGGTCTTCCAGTGATTCGGCGCTATTGTATTCCTGCAAGAACCCATCTTTTCCAAAGGCTTCGGCAACATTATGCAAGTATGAAGCCTTTTGCCGAGAGAGTCCTACGGCTCGAAGTTCTTCCTCTGGCTTTGCCAAGACTGACTCAGGCGTGAGTTCTCCTATTAGGTCAAGCATGCGATCATGGATTGTCTTCGCCGCCTTTCCAGACAACTGCTGGTAAACAATTGATCGGGTCAACATCTCAAAAGGGGAAGCTAGGGTTGGCTCTAGCCTGATTTTGGCACGTTTTAGAAATCCTTCCAGTTCCGGCACTTGTTTGGCAAACCGGTTGATAACCCGCGTGGTAAGCACATTCGTCATTGCAGCACTTCTTGATACACAGATAATGAAAAATGATGCTACTCAGGAATCATCTACTTTCGATAGGGTCTTATCTTGGTTGAATTTTGATTGAAGTAATGTCTATTCATAAAACCATCAATTCCCTACCAAAAGCTGAGCTTCACGTGCATTTGCTTGGAGCAATACGGCCCCCAACTCTTCTTGAAATAGCAATGAAAGAGGAGATTAATGCTCCATTTGAAACACCAGAAGACAGCACGCAGTTTTTCAAATACATAGACTTCCCCCATTTC
>JBHLND010000387.1:0-2841 GCA_048937485.1 Promethearchaeota archaeon | reverse complement strand
AGGTCAATAAACCGTGCAGAGTAACCTGTCACCTTGACTGAAAGGTCAGGGTATTTCTCTGGATGAACCTGTGCATCTCTCAGTGTTTCTGTACTTATTGGATTGATTTGAAGCTCTCTTCCTCCTAGCTCAAAATAGGCTTCTACTATAGAGGCTATTTTGTCCCTTCCCTCATCATCCTCTATCAAGCTTGGATTTAGTCTCACATTTACTCCTACTCCGTCAGTTAGGAGAGCATCTCGTGAGGCTTCAGCGACTGATCGGAGTACCATGGTAAGACCGTTCCGTTCTGTGCCATTTACAGGAGAAAGTCCGTTAGACACAGGATCCCCACGTAATCTTCCGTCCGGTGTAGCTCCTATCATCTGACCCTCGCTAACCTGTGATCCTGCCGCAGATACAAGACTGGCTCGGTATATACCTGGACCACCCCTCACATGGTATTTCCTTGGAATTTCACTAAACACATCTGCAACCCATTTAGCGATTTCATCTGCTCTTTCATCACCATTTCCATATTTGGGTGCTTTATTCACTAGTTGTTGCCTGAGATTTTCGGCGCCTTTGAAATTATTGCGAACATGTTCGACCAATTCTCCCATTGCTACTATCTTTTCCTCAAAAACAGCCCATCGAATTGCTGCAAGTGAGTCAGCTACAGTTCCTAATGCCTGTCCATTCATGCAGCTATTATTGTAGCGTGCGCCATTTCGCGTGATGTCCATTCCACTCTCCAGACATCCTTCTATCGTAGAAGAGATTAAGGGAGAAGGAAAGTGTTCTGCAAATACTTTGTCTTTTAACTCAGCTATTTTCACGGATCTATCTATTGCATAAGTAAGCTGATCAACAAAAGCTTGCTTAACATCCTCAAAGGATTCGAAAGTACTGGGATCGGGAGTTTTCGCACCAACTTGTCGTCCTCTTGACATAGGAACCCGTCATTCATTTAATGCCATATGGAAGACAACTGCCATGAAAATCCCGTTACCTCCTGTATAGGAGAAATCATTTCCGGTGCCTGTTAGCTCCACACATCCAACAACTGAGTAATCACGGGCATCTTCTAGCGAATAGCCATCTTGTTGAAGATGGGGTATTTGAATGTCATCATTGTGAATGGCCATTCCCGCAGTATATCGAAACGTCTCAATCACTCTTTTCATAAACTCGTGTGAGGATTTGGATGAGATTCGGATTGATAACGTGTTTAGAAGGCTCTTTACATTTGCAATAGCCTCAAGAAACATGTATGTCACAGCATTGGTCGCATCATTTCCATCCTTGTCAACTCCACCAATTGTAATGTTATTTTGTCCTGCTATTACAACGGATGCAAGTTTGACCAAATATTCTTCAACGAGTTCCAAGGCTTCTTCATAGGTAATCCGACCCTCCGCCAAATCAGCGGCATAGTAAGGATAGAGATACTGGTCTACTCGTCCTTGAGAGAAAACATTCCCATCACCATAACTCATTTCCATGACTACATTCGTCATCCATACGGATTGAATAGCTTCCACAAATGATCTGGGCGGAAGAGCTGGTACTCTCCTTGCACGCTCAGCTATTTCCAAGAGCTCTGAACTTCTCTGCTCCGTAGCACTCTGAGCCATCTCCGAAGCAAGTTCAGCATACCGGTTAGAATAATCACAGACAGCTTTGGAAGCCACCAAAACTGATTCATAGAAGTCTTTACGTTGCTCGTAGCTTTCGTCAGTTTCTTTGAGCTTTTTGAGGCCTTTTTCAGCCATATCTTCTATTCCCTTGAAGCCTATCTTCAGAACCCGTCTAAAACCTGGAATCACATGTCCCTGGGTATCGGCTGCTAATGTATATGTATCTGGATTCTGAGCTAGAAAACTGTTTAGCATTTCAGCCATTGGTCCAGTAGCATCCCTGTATAGACCTGCATTCCTCAAGAGCTCCAATTTTCGACTGGAGAGCGTCTTGTCCCTCCAGAATGGGAGAATTTCGTTTTTCAACTCATTGATTTCTTGCTCTGGAAGAGGAACATAACGATCAAGTGCGTGAAAGAGATGATCGACCGCTGCATTTGCACTCTTGTTTACCTTGCCAACAAGCCCGAGAAATCCCTTCGTAAGTCTAGTCTTCAGCCTGTCATCAAAGATGACATTAAGAAGATTCACGTGCATTCCACGTTCTATTTCGAAGGGATCTGCTCTTACTTTACTGGATTTCACTCCTACCAGAAGCTCATCATCATCAATCCTAATTGGGATGCACCGTAGGAATTCCTCCAAGGCCTTAGCGTCGCGCATACAGGGTGGTGAATCTAGCATCTGTTTCCAAATTCTCGTATAGCATCGTGCTCGCTCAATGTCAAGTTCTCGAGGCATTGATAGCATTCTATCTCTAATCTTCAGAACTCGGTCAGAAGGAACTCCCTGTAGAGGAACCTCTCTATAATCCAGAATTGTCATGAAAGACATAGTGTAATTCGGTCATTTAAATATCTAATCTAATTCCAGAAAACCCGTAATGCTAACCCCAGAAGGTCATCGCAATTGAAACAGATGCTGATATTTCGAATGTTCATATGTGCGAATTTCTGAAGCAAGACTTTTCTGTTTGCTAGTGCCATGGAGATTTCAGTAGGTCGATTTCTGACACTTATTGAATTGAAAGGAAGTAGGTGAATTGAGTTGAATGCAAGAGTGACTGCTGAATCAAGTGATCCACTTTTCGCTGAACCATATGTGGATGTAGATGAGTGGAAGAATGAGCCCGTACGTCATCGTCATGTTCATGGTGGATTCAAAGGTACTGATGCCCGATTCTCAATTTATTTCCCCCCAAAGGAGCAATATGACGGCCGTT
>JBHLND010000386.1:0-2847 GCA_048937485.1 Promethearchaeota archaeon | reverse complement strand
AGGACTTGATTGAAACTGACAAGACCGCCATGTCTTGCATCAATCCAGCTAGAAGGGGTCAAGACCGGGACAACTTTGTCTGGATACGGGATGCTGAGAAGAATGCTCTGGTTGTAGGCTCACAGGCAAGAATTCTCTATGCGGATGCGGCTGGCAGAGTGAAGATTGCTCTCGAGTTCAACAAGAAAGTGCGGGAAGGCAAAGTAGGGCCAATAATGTTGGGACGAGACCATCATGACACCGCTGGCACCGATTCTCCTTTCAGAGAAACTGCCAACATCTTGGATGGCAGTAACGTTACCAGTGACATGGCCCATCAGTGTTGGGCTGGAAACGCCGCTCGAGGAATGACGCTCTGCGTCTTATCAAACGGTGGCGGTGTTGGCACAGGGAAAGCAATCAATGGCGGATTTGGACTCGTACTTGATGGCAGTAAGAGAGTTGATGACATCATCAGACTTGCTCTTGACTGGGACGTAATGGGCGGAGTTGCGAGAAGAGCTTGGGCGAGAAATGACCATGCCGTTGAAGCGGTAGTTGAATGGAATACGAAGATGAAATCCCGTGGACAGATTACCCTTCCGTTTGTGCCCGATGAAGGTCTTGTAGAAGCATTGGTTCGCGAGGCAGTGAGGTAATTCTAGAGGAACTCTGATTCAATATCACTGGGAGATGGTGCCTTCTCTGCCAAGTTCTTCCTGTCCTTTTCATAATTGGCAATATCAATTCAAAAGGAATAGTCGCGAGAGAGGGGTTCTGTTACATCTTGACTTGTTGTCCCATGAACCATAATTGCTAAAGCGGATGGCGATTCCTGAGAGACGCAGCCTATTGGTCCTGAGGGGTAGCAACAATGACAGTTGTCATAGACGGCGAGAGTCTTACTATCGATGAAATAATTCGTGTAGCACGTCATGGTGAACAGGTTGAGCTATCTGAAGCAGCACTTGATGGCATTCTTGCCAGTCGAGATGTCATTGAGAGTGCCATACGAAAGGGCGATACTGTTTATGGTGTCAATACGGGCTTTGGAGACCTTGCAGAGGTTTCGATTGGGAATGACGATGTGGCAAAGCTTCAGGTTAACCTCATTCGGAGCCACAGCGTTGGTGTCGGCGATCCGTTCAATGAGGACATTGTGCGCGGAATGATGCTCTTGCGTGCAAATGCTCTAGCTAAGGGCTTTTCTGGAGTCCGGTTGGATGTTATTGAAACCCTTTTAGAGATGATTAACAAAGGTGTTGTTCCTGTTGTCCCGCAACAGGGCTCAGTCGGATCAAGCGGAGACTTGGCACCTCTGGCTCATATGGCATTAGTCTTGCTTGGTGAAGGGCAAGCTATGTTCAAGGGAAAAGAATACATCGGTGCAGAAGCTATGAAGAAGGCCGGTATCGAGCCCTTGGTTCTTCAGGCTAAGGAGGGCGTTGCCCTCATTAATGGCACACAGCCAATGTGCGCAATAGGGTCTTTGATTGTTCATGATGCAATGGACTTGATACGTAATGCAAGTGTTGCCGCGGCAATGAGTCTGGAGGCACTAAGGGGCACAAGGCGTGCCTTTGATGAAAGAATCCACCTTGCTCGAAATCACGAGGGTCAGCTGGATGTAGCGCGTGCAATGCTGGAGATTCTACAGGATAGCGAGATCAATGAGTCACATGCTGACTGCGGGAAGGTGCAAGATGCGTATTCGCTCAGGTGTATCCCGCAAGTGCTCGGAGCTTCCTTAGATACAATCAGGTATGTACGTTCGATCCTAGAAATAGAAATCAATTCAGCTACAGACAACCCGCTTGTTTTCGCTGAAGGAAATGAAGTCGTTTCTGGGGGCAACTTTCACGGACAACCTATTGCATTGGCCATGGATTTCTTGGGAATTGCATTGGCTGAGATTGGCAATATATCAGAACGAAGAACCAACAGGTTGGTCAATCCGCATCTGAGCGGACTGCCAGCATTTCTTACTAAGGAAAGCGGGCTGGAGTCCGGAATGATGATTGCTCAATACACAGCTGCCGCATTGGTTTCAGAAAATAAAATACTCTCTCACCCAGCTAGTGTTGATTCGATTCCAACAAGTGCTGATCAAGAAGACCATGTGAGTATGGGGACCATTGCTGCGCGAAAAGCAATGCAAATTCTTGAAAATGTCAAGAATGTGATTGCAGTAGAATACTTGTGCGCTGCTCAAGGCATCGACCTTCTTTCTCCGTTAAAGCCCTCCGAATCGATATTCAAGGCTATGAGCAGTCTTAGAGAAAGAGTTCCATTCCTGGAAGATGATCGCCCGCTTCACAAGGATATCTACAATATTCGAGGAATGATGGCAGAAGGCACAATTGTGGCAAGTGTTGAAGAAGTCACAGGTGCCCTTTATTCGGATTAGGTGAATCGGAACATAGGCATTCATCAATGTTTATGTGCTACCAGCATCATAGTGCTGTTGACTGTTGAGGTTTGAAAAGCCAAAGGGTGTGTCCTTGAAAATTGACAGAACTATCCAAGACAATGGAGCAATACTTGGAAGCAATTTACGAACTTCAGGAACGCAACGGATCGGCCAGTGTGACAGACATTGCAGAAGCGAAAGGAGTGAAGGCTCCAAGTGTAACATATGTCCTCAGGAAGTTGAGAAAATTAGGGCTTGTTAATTATACAAAGTATCGAAGCGCCAGCCTCACTCCTGAAGGCATTAGGATAGCCAGGAGATTGGAGAAAGCACATCGTACGCTGAAATGGTTCTTCTGTCTCTTGGGCATCGAGGAGGATATTGCGGATGCTGATGCCTGCGATTTTGAGCATACTGCACACCCTGAAACTGTTGAGAAGCTGACCGAATTTGTGGAG
>JBHLND010000063.1:0-11453 GCA_048937485.1 Promethearchaeota archaeon | reverse complement strand
GAAGAAGCGTACGCCTCGCTCTGCAGAGTAATGATTCAGGAATCCAGAGCAAAAGCAAACTCAAATCAAATCTAACGAGTCATTAGCTTCTGGTAGTTCCCTTTAGCAATCCCAGAGCCTTCTTGCATTGCCATTGAGCATAGAACAGCCGCTTGTCTCGAAGAGTTTCGGGGTCATACTGTGAAAGCAGAGCATTGTATTTCTCCGTCAGCTCTTCTTGACGAGCCTGTTCTGAGTCTGCTTCAATTTCAGCAAGTAGCTCGGTGAATGGGGCAAGCATGGTTTCCAGTTCAGCAACTTCCCAGAGGATGATGGCGCCCGTTCCGTCTGCTGACAGAAAAGCATACTCGTATTGGAACCATTCAATTCCGTCCACTTCACTCTGCACTGATCCTTCTCCCTCAACAGAAAGCGAATCCATGGACCAAACATAGATCATCTTGTCGCTTGAGCCCGATGCCATATAGCGGTCATCAGTGCTGAATGCAAGACAACGAACCTCGGCTGAATGTGCAAGGAGGACATTGGTCTTCGTGAATAATTCACCATCGCGTTCCCATAGGATGATGCTCAAGTCTGAAGATCCTGAAACTAGCTTTGTGCCATCATGAGTGAATTTGAGCGCATGAACTGCTGTTCGGTGATCTTTCAATTCTCCGCGTAGGACTCCGGTTTCTGCGTTCCAGACTCTGATTGAACCATCAACTTCTCCAGAAACAATTGTTGAACCGTCTGGCGACCAGTCACAGGCTACAACGTAGAGGGAATGGCCCTTCAAATGAAATAGTTTCGACTGATTGCCAATGTCCCAAATAATGAGAGTAGTGTCGCCGCTTCCTGATACCAATTTATCACCTTCCGGTGAAAATGCAAGAGTCAACACGGGATAATCATGCCCTTCCAATGTAGCAATCTTAGATCCTGTTCGAATATCCCAGAGCTTTACCATTCTGTCAACGCCACCAGTGGCAACGATATCGCCTCTTGGACTGAAAGCCAAGGAGGTGCATAGAAATTCATCTTGCATCTGTTGGATTTCTTCGCAGTTGCGCGCATCATATAGTCGTATACTACGGTCCTGTAATGCCGCAGCAAGCAATCGGCCCACCTTGTTCATGGCAAATCTACGGGTAATATCTCCTCCTTTGTCAGCTTCAGGTTTCAGAGTCTTGGGCTTGAGGAATAATGATAGATCTTTTTGCTCCATTTGAGGCACCCGCAGAGCCTAGTTCCAAACGCATCGGCATTTGGTTGTGCTAAAAGTGTTATGAAAGAAGCCTTATCCAGTAAGAAAACCGTGTGTTATGGGAAGCCGCCATAATAAGAATTAAGTCAGGTAGAAACCCGCATCAACTGCGAGTGCCCAGAGTGAGTGACAAAGACAAAAAAGCATCTGCCAACTCCGAGGGGGAAAACGGAGGCCTGCGAGGTTTCAGGAAAGTTATGTCCAAAGTCTTCAGACCAAAAGAGGACAAATTGGCGAAAGCCCTGGAGCCAATATCATCGATTCAGGCTTGCAAAGATGCTGCACTGACAGCGGAAGACGATGACAAGCTGCTTGCCATTTGCAAACTAGGGGATTTTGGGCCGGATGCACTTGAGTCGTTGGGAATTGCATTATCAGACGAGAATAGCATGATACGAATTGCGGCAGTAGGTGTGATTGCTGCAATTGGCGATGTTTCCTCTGTTGAAACCTTGACAGAGTATCTCGCGGATGAAGACGAAGCAGTACGCAACATTGTGGAATACTCCATGGGATGGCTAGACAAACACGGAAAGATTAGAGGTATAGAGGATATGCTAAGGCCGCCATCTACTAGAAAGGCAGAAGCGATTCTTCTGGAATCTACTCCAGTCCGAACTAGTGATGATGTCAGCGTGACAACCGATTTTAGCACAGCACGGGGGGAGATAGAATTCTCACTCTCTGTGACCAATGGTTCTGAGTCACCATTATCAGACGTGACAATCGCATTGCTCTCCTATCCGGCAGACAGCATCATTCTTCTTGATGATCCTAGTCGGAAAGTTCCCAAGATTAAGGCAGGAGAGACCTACGAGATTGTCTACAGATTCTCGATAGACAAGGAGTGCATTGAAGGGGAGTTTATTTCCTCAGTCACTTTCTTTGACAAAGAGGGGGACTTGATTGCAGCAAAAGCTGGCAACCGCTTCATTAGGTCGTTCTTCGACCAACTCGATCCTCTTGAGATTACAGTTGACGAATTCCTTGATATGAAACAGTCACTCTTCGAGTGGAGCAGAGAACACACAATTGAGGCCAATTCTGACAATGTAGTGCAGTTCCTAGTTGATTACATTACCAAGATCAACTTCTATCCGTACCATTTCGATTCATCGAAAAAGAAGAATGTCTGTATGGGAGTAGTCGCAGGTATGGCTCGGGGAAGATTCAGTGGCATCAAAGTTGGACTCACAGCAACCTCTGTCGGGGAAGAAAACAAGAATCTCTCCAAGCTGAGAATTGATGTGTACTCAGATGACTCAGAGGTGCTACAGGCTGCAGCTAGTGAACTCTTTGAAAGAATACAGCTGGACTTCATCAACAATATAGAGTAGCCATCTTAGCTTTTTAGCCCGCCCGCATCCAGGATCTTCAGGGCGAGCTCCAAAAAGGCGGCTTCAACATTGTGACCAGTCTTGGCAGAGGTCTCTAGGAAACTAGTGTGAATTCCATTGCTAGCAATCTTCTTTGCTAGAGCCTCGCCCTCTTGGGTCGTCACGATGGTCTGCTGCATGACAGGATTATCCTTGAATTGTTCACGTAGGTCAATCTTGTTTCCAATCAACACAATTGGAATCTTCTTTGCAGCATTGGTCCAGCATTCTTCCAGCCAGTTTGTCATATTGACAAAGGAGGCCCTCTCTACCGTGGAGTATACTGCCAGTGCACCCTGAGCTCCCTTGTAGAAGGTAGAACGGACGTTTTTGAAGTGCTCCTGACCTGCGAGATCCCATATTTGTATACTGACCTCATATCCGCCCTCAAGAGACATCTTCTTGACGGCAAAGTCGGCACCGATGGTGATCATGTAGTTGGCTCTGAAGCCCTCACCCATATACTGGCGTCGAAGGCTAGTCTTTCCGACTGAACCGTCACCCATGAGGATGACCTTGAATAGTGCTGTGACCATTTCTCTCAGCAACCAGGGACTAGTTGTTTGGGGGATAGAGTGGGCATATTTGACGTTTGCGGGGATATTAGTGTATCTTGTCCCGTTCATGAGAATCTTGAATGGGGATCACAATCGGGCGGCCCGTGGTATCAGAACGGCCTCATGAAGAATGCTCTCCTTTGAGGTTAGAAACATCCTCCCAGTATACCTCAATTCATTGTATTTGCCTAAAACAAGAACCCTGAGGGGGTGTTGACCCTCTTCGATAATTGTGGTCAAAAGATGATCTAGAACATATCCGGTTTCATTTCTGATTTCTGGCCCGCGGAGAGCCTCATCTATATGAGCAGGAGAATTAGCATTCTGATTCCTAAGGACATAGATGGATAGCGCAGCAATCAAAACGATAGCTACAATGGCTGATACTAGGAGGGTTTGCAAGAAGAACATCGAATCGACAAGTCCCAGCATTACGAATACTTGAAGAGCAATTGCAAAGAACACTATTCCTATGGTCCCAAAGATTGTGACTCTGAGGAATGTCTTCAACTTCAAACTGACTTCTTGAGACAGCCTTACAGAAAGTGCTTGAAACCATCGAGAACCGAGCCCAGGGTCGATTTTGTTGAGAACCTGCACTGTTATTCCTAGCCCCATTGAAGAAGTAGTGCTGTACTCCTCCGGTCTGTCTTTATCAACAATTTTTCCAACGTCTGCAACTCCCTCGGAGATCATGTCGAGAAATGAAATGGCCGTAGAGAGCTGCGGCCTTGGTACTCCCCTCACACCAAATTGATCCACTCCGCGAGTCGACTTGATAATTCCCAGAATGGACAAGAGAAAACCTGCAAGGACTGGTAGAAAGATTGACGCTAGAGCCAAAATAGGATTCAAGACAATATCCGTGAGTGCATAGATGAGTACAAATGCAAGGGTGAAAGAGAGTCCGAGAACAAAGGGAGAAAGAGACCTGATTAGTACTTCCCGACTGGGTCGGTACTCGAGATAGACACGTTTCTCCCCATTTTCTACTAGTTCCATGAAGGAATCTAGGTTAGTGCTGTCATCACGGTCCAACGAAATTCCCCATGTTTCCATACTCATTTGAGTATTTGACCTCTTTCCCTCATGAAGTGTATGATCTATTCCTGAGTATTCTTTGTCGATGCACAATGCCTTCTTCTTTCCCACGATGGAGGGCCTAATTTCCGGTTTGTGGGGAGTGTGCGTATCTTATTCGATTCGGAGCGCTAGAGGGATTGAAGCTCTCCGAAATAGATTTGAATTATCATTTGTCTATCATAGTAGATTGTGAGGTCATGAGTAATAGAAAGGAAATAGTGGACATAATATGGCCGGCGATTTGCATCGGATGTGGGCTGGACAAGCCGGATATGAAGAGGAAGGTTGGCAGGGAAAAGGTAGTATCCCAAGTTGTGGAATCTACGGAAAGTGATAAACACTACTATTGGAAGAAGCAAAAGGAATCCTTCACGGTCCGTTATTCAGAGGACATTCACCTCTGTCATGATTGCTCAGCGCGAATGAAGAAATTCCAATTGAGGAACATCTTGGTTTCGCTCCTTTTCATCATGACAACTATCATTGTACTTGTTTGGGCATTTCCACAGATTTCGGAAACGTTGGGGTTTGAGAAGCTGGTGATGCTCTACATCAGCTCGGTGACTGTGATTTCTATTGGATTCATTGGCCTGTTTATCATAATTGAACTCATGGTGTTCGTCGAGCCCCATGATGCATATTATGTGTCAGTTTGGAGAGCCGCAGAATTCCATTTTTCAAGTGTGGAATACTGTCAGAAGTTCAAGGAAGTGAATCCGATTGGTGCAGTTGTAAAATGTGAATATGATGCCTATACAACAGCGGAATTCATGATTCTATGGGCAGTCTTCATTGCTCTTCTCGTTGGCATTTATGCACCTTTCTTTTTGCAGACCCTTTTCGGAGATATGTTTCCGTGGCTAGTAGGATAATGCCAGCGCCTGTTCCAAACAATGCCCCCCAGGAGAGTCACGTTAGATAGGCGACTTTGCCTCACAGGCTGTTCGACTTGGAGCATTTGGAAAAAGGACTGGGTTTGCCAAAATAATTAAGAGCTGACTATGTCCTTGTTTTGTGAGGCTATGAGGTCATGAGTCTTCGAGAGAAAACACACGACATCCAATGGCCGGAGTTGTGTATTGGATGCGGACTTGTCAAATCAGACATGAAGAGGAGAATCAGCAAGGAAAGGGTGATACATTCTGTTGAAAGGACACCGGTAGTCAGGGTGGGCTATGCCTATGGTGGCGTTCCACGCGACACAAGTGTAATTCACTACAACGAGGACATTCATCTTTGCAAGAGCTGCTCGAGAAGGATGAGAAGGCACCAATTAAGGAATGTCCTAGTTGACATCATATTCGCGATATTCGCAGCAATCATTCTTCTATATGCAGGTCTTCAAATTCCTCTGAGAATGGAATTTGAGAAGCAGGTGATGATCTACATCAGCTCAGTGGCAGGTATTTTCATTGTTGGCGTTGGATTGGATACCTGGATTCACTTCTTGGATCTTGTAAATCCGCATAAGGCGTACTACTCTTCGCAGCATGGAACATTTGGTGCGAAATTCAGCTTTTCGAATAGACAGTTCTGTGAGGCATTCTTCAGGATGAACCGCATCGAAGACCGATTCAGCTGCGATTACAATGCTTTCAAAAGGGCGGAAGAGTTTTTCTGGGTGTGGCTCCTTTTTGGGCTCATTATCGGAATTTTTGCGGTATGGCTTATTCAGACCTTCCTTGGAAGCATATTCCCATGGCTAGTAGGTTGAGTTCATTATACCCAGTCGTCTTTAGAAGCAGTTTCCATGATTAGCAGATTGAATCCACATCGCATACTTTCCGTAATAGAAAGTTACATCGGACGAGCGATGACCTTGCAGTTAATCAGGGTGATAGTCTAGAAGACTAATCCCAAATTCGAGATGCTCTCGGCCCTGCTCGAATCCGAATGTGCGATAGAACTTCAGAGTTCTTTCGTTGAACGATGGTGCGAAGAGAAACGCAAAGAAGATCTTCTTCTCGATGCATCTTCTCAAGTTCCAATCCTGGAGATGCTATGTCCGAAATGCAGTTGGTTCTTTTGAAACAGGTCAAGGAGAGTTATGAGAGGTTTTATGAATCAAAATAGTGCTCTTTGGGCCCCCCTAATGATATCGATGATAATGAGATTTATTAGACAGGATTTGTGCTAAAAGAGATTTCTTATCTTCTTCGCAACTGAAGCCTTTGTCATTTAGTGTAGTTGGATTCTATATCAACTGAATAAGATTGGCTGCTAGGAAGAACGACGGATGCGTTGCAAAACAACTGTAACAGCTAGAATCGAAGCAAGACTGATTCCAAACCCAGCTGAGAATCTCACGGTGGCTTCTAGGAAGTTCATTGGCTCAATTATCGTGGTTGTCGTGGTAGTCGTTGATGTTGTAGTAGTGGTTGTCGTTGTTGGCGGTTCTGTGTGTTCAATTCGCTCGATAGTCCAGATACCATAAGTCCCAGCTGCGCGGCATATAGCTCCGGAGACAGGGTCAATGTGCAAATCACCCACCTCCACAAACATAGTCTCAAATGCCTCCGGATCCCAAGGGAATGTCTGAAGGATGTTTGTTGGGGCTTCTATTGAATCTATTAGATGCATATTGCCGCTGGGTTCTAAGGAGATTACATGTACATGGGTAGAGTTTGCTGCATACACTAGGTTGTCAACAATGGTAAACACATCAGCATCAATATCCAATTCTGAGAGGTAAATAAGAGATGGATTGAGCGGCCAGCTGCCGTTCTTCTCATAGCAAGTGATAACCTCCGAAAGAACAAACAGCTTATCCTGATAGCCTTGGAGCATCGTCGAATCTGCAGGCAGACTTACCTGAGAAATTCCATATTCCAATGACGTTACATTCATAGTAAATAAGCGGGATGGGCTTCCTGCAATATAGAGGTCATCCTGCATAGTACGCATATAGACAAGACTTGGAGTCAAGCTTGCTTCATGTAGTAGCTGTCCAACTACAGATTCAGATTCAGGATCGTAATAAGTTCCTGGATCGAACACGTAGAGTTGGTAGCCATAAGATGCAGACAACAGGAAGTTGTACAGGTTGCCATTATACTCAGAGAGCTCTGCTGCAGGATGTATTCCATAATAGAGGGAGTATGTGGGTAGAGAATGGTGTTCCATTCGGGGGTTTACAAGAGACCGAATCGCTCTGTAATCTCGATAGAAGAGATGACCTCCGGCTGTGTTTACATCAGCAAGGTCCCCAACAATTGGAAATAGGTCGGGATCTACAAAGGGATAGCCCCAGGTCCGTTCTGCAGGTTGCTGGTCAATCTCATAAGCCGGCCATACTGCAACATCAAAGATGCCATAGGCTGACGTTAGGTCAGTTATGTATCCTGGAAATTCGATTATGTTTACAGATTCCGGTTCGAAACCATCGATTGAGCATATTTGGACATAATTCAAACCAGTAATGGCAAGAATATTGTCGTTAGAGGCAAATTGAGGAGAGTAGCGCGTGGACTCAATCAGATCATTATCCAATATTCGTATATCAGTAGAATTGCTTTTGTTGATAGCTATGTACCCCAGGTATGGGGATTGTGAGCATGCAGCTCCTGAGTATGTTCGAAGATACATGAAATTCAAACTGTGAAACAATGACCAGCCACCAAGACAAAAGAGGCGAAGGTATAGTTCAACTTCACCACTCAAAAACAACTGACTCACATCTATGATAGCAATCTCAGAGTTAAACTCCAAATTATGTCCTGTGTAAATAATCCTGTTATCTTCCAAGTCAAGCCAGAATATGCTACCGATGTAATTATCCCTTATTACAATGGTTTCATTCAGCAAACGGTCATGGATATGAAATCGTCCGCCCTCAGTCCAAACTACAATATGAGATTCAGCATCACACGAAAACCAGGACCGAGAAGGATCATATCCCTCATTCAGAACACGCTCATGAATAATTCGCTCTTGGGACACATCAAAGATAGAAGTTTCAGGAGAATCAGACGGCGTGGCCAAGAAGAAATCAGCTCCGCATTTCAACTCAGTCCAAGTTCTTGATCCATATTGGTCTAGAATCTTCAGACTTCCAGCTTCGTCTATGTCCACCAGAACTAGGCCATGATATAGCAACGCGACGACCACATCACCATAATCGGTGATTGCCGCATCTGTAGCAAAGAATGGCAACTGGATAGATGAGATTAGACCGTAGGTGGAGTCTCTTAACTCCAGTTGGTCAGCAATGGCAACAATCAGGTATTCACCGAACGGTAGAACTGTAGAGGGAGAGCCAGCAAAACGTCCGGTCACTTCGTAGGAAACACCATCCTGAGCTGAAACTGCAGAGTCCAAAGCAATTGGATTATTTGCCCAGCTGAGCTGAAAAGCAGGATTGCAAACAATGAGCCCCAGAATCACAAGAATAATGAATGGCTTCAACCAATCCCTATTATCCGCTCCAGGGGTCATTAGCATACATTCCTCATTGTAATTAAGACATAGGTTGGATTATACTCTACTTGTGTTGCTCTTCACACTACTTGATTCTGGGAAATTTGAGGAGTATGGAAACTTAGTTTCGGTGACCAGCCCCCCTCTAGGAAGTCTCTCTGGACGTACAGATTCGTCCCATAAATCCTACACGAAAACGCGACCTACCATACTAGCCTAGAGGACGCCAGCGATAGGGAACCCACCACTTAGTAGAGGATGTAAGCATTGGGTCGGACAGCTAGAACATTCAGGGAATGCGTGCGGCTAGAGCGAAACCGATGGGATGGCTTCAGGCGTACATTGAAGCCAGAGGATCGAGAGAGACTGGACCATATCTTCGAGGCTGCACTGGCACATGGTGATGCTGGAACCATGATAGCGACTCCGCGAATATCCGAGGTTGCTTTGGTTGCAGCTATGGTTGACCTACTCAAAGAAACTGAGGCTCTACAACAGAGGGTCGCTGAGCTTGAGAAGCAGGTGAAGAGGAAACCCTGATGATTGGAACTGGCTGGCTACTTGATGCCAGTATAGACTTTGAGAGGCAGACACTGACTCTCTGGATCAAATCCAATGGGAAGACTCAGGGGTATTCATACGAGTTTCACCCCTCGGTCATAGTGAGTGTAGACCAAGCGCGCGGAACAGACTGGACAAATTCTGAGCTGTTTCGAGCGGCCCGAGAGCATCCAAAGGTGATACGTACTCAACTCGTTGAACGGTTCGTCAGCGTTTATGATGACGAGAAGAGCGTGGTGTTGGAGGTCTTCACAACCCCTGATGCCCACTGGGAGGTAGCAAAGGACCTTGAGCGACTTCCCAGCGCTACGGTGTTTCACGGAGACATTGATCCCGTACAGCAGTTCTTCATCAATGAGGATGTATTCCCATTCGGTCGTGTCAAGTTTCGAACGAAGAGAGACCGCATTGTGGAACTGAGATGCCTTGACCGGCGTGAGGACTCTGAGTATGAGATACCAGACCTTGATGAGATTGGATTCGAGGTAATTGTTGACACGGAACACATGTTTCCCAGAATGGAGGACCCAATACTTCACATTGACTTGTACCACAATGGAGAGACCTACCGTATCGAGGAAGAGGATGAGAAGAGCATCCTTATCGCATTCCAGAATGCCATTGACAAGATAGACCCAGATGTCATTGTAACTAGAGGCGGTGACGAGAACATCTTCAGATACCTGACCCTTCGAGCAAAGCTATACGACCTTCAGCTTGTAATGTCGCGGGATGAAACACCTCTGAAGGTGGTACACAAGAAACCCCAGTCCTTCTGGCAGTACAACCAGATTGTGTACAAAGCAGGAAATCAGGTGATGTTCAATGGGAGAATTCACATCGACCGAAGACAGAGTGCCTATTACTCTCCACAAGGAATGGAAGGAGTCATCGAAGGGTGTAGACTCGCACTGGCCCAACCCCAAAAGGTCGCAAGGATGTCCATAGGTACAGTCAATGCGGCAGTGCAGTACTATAATGCCTTCAAGATGGGAATCTTGATTCCACCAATCAAACGGAACCCCGAGTTTCTGAAGACTGTGACCGATCTAGCAATCATTGACCGAGGAGGACTAATACTCCAACCGAAACCCGACATATACGAGAACGTTGCTGAATGTGATTTCTCATCTATGTATCCGACCCTGATGGTGACACGAAACATCAGCCCTGAAACCATCTGCACCCGTACAGATTGTCCATATGGCTACAAGTACTGCATTGATATTCCCGAGTTGAACTTCCAGCTATGTAACCGAAAAAGAGGGCTTGTTTCGAAGTCGCTCGAGATCATTGTGCAGAAACGCAAGGACTTCAAGAGGTTGATTGAGGAGGGACATGACGCAGAAAAATTCGAGCGCATGCAAAACACACTCAAAGGCGTTCTGGTCTCATGCTTTGGATATCTTGGTTTCAAGAACGCAAGATTCGGTCGCGTGGAGGCACACACTGCTGTCACTGCATTGGCACGTGATGTCATGTTGAAGACTCAAGAGATTGGAGAAGAAATGGGATTCGAGTTGATTCATGGTATTGTTGACTCTGTGTGGATGCGGTCCAAAGAGCCAATAGATCACAAAAAAGTCGACGAATTCTGTCGGCAGGTTACAAATGCTGTTGATATCAAAATGTCCCCAAAGGGGGTTTACAAATGGATGGTGATTCCTTCATCACGACTCCACCCGTCCATTGCTCCGTTGAACCGGTATTATGGAGTCTATAGGAACGGTGCGATAAAGACTCGAGGAATCGAAACTAGAAGACGGGACACTTGCATCTACGTTGGGGACTGCCAGAAAGAGATGATCAAGACCCTAGCGCGAGGCAAGGACAAGGCTGAGTTCATTGAGTTCATACCAGCCGCTTACGAAGTTTGCCAAGGATTCATCGACAGGTTGTATGAAGGTACGGTCGACCTGAGAGACCTCGTCCTACATAATCGTCTTACTCGGGAACCACACGAGTACCGAGCGACCTCACGGGCGGCGATTGTTGCTCAGCAACTTGTGGAGAATGGTAAGGAACTCCATGCAGGACAAAAGGTCCGATATGTACTGATAAGCGCTGAATCGGAGAGCCCTATGAGGAGAGTGCGGGCATTTGAATTATTCAATGAAACAACACGCTACGACCCTGAGGCATACGCGGCTCTATGTTTACGGGCTTTTGAGAACCTCATACCAAATCAGTACCTTGACGATTCACTACAAATTC
>JBHLND010000385.1:0-2854 GCA_048937485.1 Promethearchaeota archaeon | reverse complement strand
GGCAAGGTGCTTTAAACGCAATAACTTTAGCGAGGAGTATGCAAGGCACCAAGCCTTGGTTTGCTGGGGAACACAAAATGAGTGACAGCGTGGAAAGGCTTCAGGCAATTCGCGAGCTGTATTCACTAACGTTAGAGAAACAAGAAGTAGCGTTCGTATTCCTCGGATTGGCAGGGGTGCTAGTTCGAACGCCATGCCGAAGCCTGGCTTTTGACATTTCAGACATGCTCTCTGCCAAGGAGATGAATGAGATCAAAGAAACTGATTTCCTTTTCTTCACCCACATCCATGGAGATCACTTCGACAAGGGCAAAGCCATTAGCTTCTACAAGAAGACTGATTTGCACATAATCGCTTCAGAAGATGTTGCGGAAAAGCTTGTGGAGAAGATACCGGCAGACAAGCTTACAGCTGCAATTCCTGGGCGATCAACGTCAGCAGTGCCAATCGAGGGTGCGGACATATTGGCGATACGTGGTGTACATGCAGGCCACTGCAGTCAGTATCGATTTAGGGAGGAGGGAATTAGTATCTTCCACGCGGGAGATTCAGGCTACTTTGGTCTGGGCAAGCAATCTGCAAATCTGGCGTTCCTTCCAACTGGGTCACCCTCTCCGTGGTGCGCACCTGAAGTGGCCCTCGCTACTGCACGCTATGTGAAGCCTAAAGTGGCTGTGGCGATGCATGGTACAAACAAACAGATGTCGAGATTCAAAGATCTGATGACTAGGGAAATGTCGAAGGTCGAGGTGATTATACCAAATCGATTCAAGCTCTACAAAGTGACCATCTGAAACTACTCTTCTCGACGAGTGATTCGGAAGCTAGTGACCTTAGTTTCCTTGAAGATTTGATTCCATTGCTTGTCGGTCAGGAATTCCTTTAGCTTCTTCTTTCCACCTCGTTTCATACGCTCACTGATGTACTCGATTTTATCTACCTTCACCGGAACATTTGGGTCGTCGTACTCCTCTTGTCCATACTTCTTCATCGTTGCTTCGATGTAATCGTGTAGCGTTTCCAATTGTGCTTCTAACGCGTCCTTCTGTCGCAGGAGATTACTATATTCTGTGCAGACCTCACGCATCTCCTCCTCGAACTTGTCTTGAATACTCATTGTTGAAACCTCTCATGTGTCGTACAATGAAAGCTGCTGGTAAGGATTATGGTTAGCTGGAAAACTAGAAAAAAGAGAAAGTCACGTGAGCTACTAGCCCACGTGATGATTACTCAGGCAATCTCTCAATGAGCGCCTGCATTGTCTTTCTGTACTCTTGAAAGGCCGATCTACCTGCCTCTGTCAGCATCAGGGTTGTCCGTGGTTTCTTGTCAACAAATTCCTTCTCGACATGCACATATCCTGCATCCTCAAGCTTTGAAAGATGAGAGGATAGATTGCCCCAGGTGAATCCTAGCTGCTTCATGAGGAATGAATAGTCTGCAGATTCCACGACATAGAGCTGGGTCATTATCTTCAAACGCGATGGTTCGTGAATAACTCGGTCAATCTCCGCGTCTGCATCGGGATCATCCTTGCCTTTCATCGCTCACTTCCTCCAGCTCAAGAACAGGATACTTCCTAACAAATCGAGTTAGGCTTGCTATGCCAGTGAGTACAAACACAACGCCTACTAAGGCCATGAATAAAACCATCCGGTAAACTGGAGTTGGAAACTCGAGGAACACGAATAGTACTCCGAGAATGACTGCAATAGCTCCAATACTGTAGTAGCTCTTGAGCCCTGACTTCTCAGCCAAGTAGACTGCTGGCCATGTTAGGCCAATCCCCACTAGGAGTGGAGCCGAATTTGCTATCAGAAAGAGCAGATCATTTTCAACCCTTTGTGAAAAAACGACTGCAGCTATAGCGGGAATCATGGTAACAACAACCAGAATCCACCCATAACCTGTAGGCATTTCATCCTCACCACGTAGTTTCACCCTTCCAATGCGAGGGTAGGTGAACCTCTCCTTAATCCGTTCATTGAACGCAGCCTGAAATAGGATAAGAAAGGCCACGGTAGGGACAAAGTATGTCCCAATCAGTACAAGTGCGATTGCCAGTATCATTAGACCCATCCAGAACTCCGTGAGCCCGTCCTGGTTCGCCACTCTGAAAGTGGCTTGTTCGAGCCGTTTCAATTCAAGATCTTCGTTCATTGTCTTTTCACTTCATTGTAAAGTTCTCTGCATTGCAAAGTACTTTGCAGCAATATAAAGTCTCGGTTCAACGCTTGAGGTGTTTTGGAAGAAAAAGAGGAAACAACAAGAGGTTGCCTTACCTCAAGGCTGTCCCACAGCATCTAAGGCTGCGTTTAGCCCGCCTGAGGTCACAATATCAGCGACATGGACCAGTTGGTTGTAAAGAATTGATAAAGTGGCAAGGAGAAAATGACGCGAACTGCGAGCACTTACACGCCGCTATGTCTAATGCTCGAAGAGTGAAAGCAAGGACATTTGGTTTTACTCACTCTCACTGGAGTCCAGGAGCCCTCGAACTCTTGTAGACTCTCTTCATTGAACGGTATAAGCATATGAACAGAAAGAGTGCCTTTTGACCGCAGACTAAATATGACTAGTTGAGAATCCAGCAACGGCATATTCGCGTTGGAGGATTAATTGTGACAAGTACCGGGGTTAAACTGAAGATAAGAAGAAGCAGAAGGGATGCCATCATTGGAGGAGTGCTGATCCCTATTATCTTGGCTGCTGGAATTGGCATGGCTTGGCTCTCAGGACAAGAGGTTCTTCCATTTGACCCCAACCTGATTATATTCCTAACGATAGGTGGGATTATTGTTGTACTCTGTTTTGCATCGGCAACACTCACTTCGACAAGTTACTTGAGTAGACA
>JBHLND010000384.1:0-2855 GCA_048937485.1 Promethearchaeota archaeon | reverse complement strand
TTCTTTGATGACAAAGTCACTCACGATGACATTCAGAAGTATATCGATTGGCGTGAGGACCGAGATCGATTATTCAAGTCTTCATTTAATTTCCCGGCAATGCCAGATATCATTGAATTGAGTTATGGAAGTGAAGTGTGGGATTACTTTGCCGACAAATGCCTGTCCTGTGGCCAATGCACAATGGTCTGCCCCACGTGCAATTGCTACAATGTTATAGATGTCTTTGATATAACGAGCAAAACATCAGGTCGGCGTGAGCGAGTCTGGGACAGCTGTATGTATGCTGATTACAGCTTGGTAGCCGGAGGGCACAATTTCAGAGGCGGCAGAGCAGACCGATTGAAGCTCTGGTACACTCACAAACTCAAAGCATTTGCACATGAGTATGGGAAACCGAGTTGCGTAGGGTGCGGGCGTTGTGTTGAAACTTGCCCAGTGGACATCAATGTGCTGACAGTATCTGAAGCATTAACCAAATGCGAGGTGCCAAAGCAATGACGAACACAGGGGAAGTCAAGAATCCATTCCAGCCCGAGCCTGCAAGAATCGTTCGCCAGTATGAGTTGATTAAGAATCATCGCTTTTTCCAAATTCGATTTACCAATATGTTGAGAGCAATGTCTTTTGACTACAAGCCGGGACAGTTTGCCATGCTATCAATCCCAGGGGTCGGAGAAGCACCCTTCTCAATCTCCTCAACACCCAGCAGACCTGGAATTCTTGAGATGGGTATTCGAAAGACAGGAAAACTGACTGAGGCGCTCTTCAAGAAGAAGGACAATGATATTGTGTTTATACGGGGTCCGTATGGCAACGGATTCAAAATCGAACCGATGGTGGAGAGGGACATCATCATTGTTGCTGGCGGCTTAGGAGTTATCCCGTTGCGCTCTATACTCTACTATGTTCTTGACAACAGAGACCAATTCGATGAGCTCTACTTCCTCTACGGCGCGAGGAATCCTGAGGAGTTCTTGTTCGAACAGGAGTTCTTCCAGATTAAGGAGCGAGATGACATCAGCTGCTACTACACAGTAGATAAAGACCCAACCGGCACATGGACAGATGGAGTCGGCTTTGTTACATCATCATTTCAGAAGCTGCCCAAGATTGACCCCAAGACAACCACTGCAGTAGTCTGTGGACCGCCAGTCATGTACAAGAATGTCATCAAAGAACTTCTCAAGCTTAAGATTCCGAAAAACATGATTCAGATGACACTTGAACGAAGAATGAAATGTGGAGTTGGGAAATGCGGCCACTGTGCTCTTGACCACATCTATACTTGCATTGATGGACCTGTCTTCACTTACTGGGACACATTACACTTCAGGGAGTTGATCTGACATGTCCGTAAAGAGTAGGACTAATACCATTAAACCCCGAATTGGGATTTATGGTTTCACAGGCTGCGCCGGAGACCAGCTGTTGATTATTCACACTGAGGACCAGATTCTGAATCTCTTCGATGCAGTTGACATCAGTTCCTTTGTTATGGCGTCCTCCAATCCAGTGGAAGGGGAGCTAGATGTGGCATTTATAGAAGGAAGCATTAGCACAGATGAAGAGAGGAAGCACATCAAGGAAATCAGGGAACGTGCTTCAATTATTGTCGCAATTGGCAACTGTGCTGTTGCAGGAGGTCCACAGGCCATGTACGCAAGAGATGGCAGTTTTGCCCAGCGACTGAAGAAGGTATACGGTGATGTGAAGTTCATCACCAATCCAGTAGAAGCAACTCCTGTTGATGAGGTAGTAACGGTTGACTACTACCTTCCAGGTTGTCCAATTAGCCAGCCGCAGGCAATGGCACTGATTGGCAGACTGATCCATGGAGCTGACCCAGAAGACATTACCAAACCAGTCTGTCATGAGTGCAAGATGAACGAGAATCGCTGCCTTCTAATTGACAAGAGGTTTTGCCTGGGACCATTAACAATGGCTGGGTGTGGTTCTGCTTGTCCAAACCATGGACAACCCTGTGTGGGCTGCTGGGGACCCAACAAAGACGGCAACTTCAAGGAGCATTTCAAACTGCTTCAGAGCCTTGGAATATCCTTGGAGGACGTACTGCGCAGAATCAGGAATTTTGGAGGGCACAAGATACTGAAGTACATTGAGGAGACTAAGGGGTGAAATCATGACGCAGAGCAATAAGATAAACATCAAACCACTAGCCCGAGTCGAAGGGAATGGCGGAATCAGTGTCGAGATTTCAGACAACAAGATTACAAAGGTGGAGGTTCAAATTCTAGAAGGGCCAAGGCTGTTTGAAACCCTAGTCATTGGTAAAACGCCCGAAGAGAACCTAAGTCTTGTCCCAAGAATTTGCGCAATATGCAATCTGTCACACAAATTCGCCAGCCTTAGAGCACTAGAAAAAGCACTCGACGTGAATGTTCCCGAATCAACTGGTGTGTATCGTCAAATCATGCATCACGGAGAGATGCTTGAGAGTCATAGCCTTCACCTCTACTTTCTTGCATTACCGGATTTCTTTGGGTTCGACAATGCGGTGGCTATGGCTACTGACCATGGACCAGTTGTCGAAAAAGCGCTCCAATTGAAGGCATTCGGTAACAAGATTATGAAAATGATGGGCGGCAGAATGATTCATGGAGAGAACCCCCTGCTTGGAGGTTTTGGCAGGCTACCTGACGAAAAGACACTCATTGAAGTACAAAAGAAAGCCAAGGAACTACTCTCTTTTGCTCTGGATACAATTGACATTCTAGCAGGCCTTGAGATCCCAGACCATATGGAGAGAAACACCGCTTTCCTATGCTGCAAACCAAATCATGATGGATACGATTACTTTGGAGACAGTCTCATCACATCGGATGGAATGGAAT
>JBHLND010000062.1:0-11500 GCA_048937485.1 Promethearchaeota archaeon | reverse complement strand
ACCATTAACCGCAGATACATTGCATTGATTGCAAAGGCTATTGGAGTTGTTGCAAAGTCATAGAATGACCACACGATGGATGTATGCTTATCCACGGAAATTAATCACTCCTTGGCACTCAACAGGTTGCTGGCATTAATAGGGTCATCATTTATATTCGTGTGTCTCGAAGCCTTACGTTGAAAGACTTCAATGTGTTGAGTCATTGGCTATTCGACTAGGTGATAAGATGTCCGGAGAAGACAATTATGGTGCCACTGCCGGCAGAGTTCTCGTTTTTGATAGTAGCGAAAGCGTAAACTTCCCGGCACAGTTCAAGCAAGCAATGGGCACAAACAACGGTCTGATGGTCCTGGTTCACAAGGACCGACTCATCAAGATATTTCCGCTTGAAGATGACCAGGTGAGCTATCTATCACTTGAGATTGGTCGACTCACCAACGACTTCCTTACCCGATTATCGCAAATCTTCAAGAAAGCTGGTCTTGTTGATTTGCTATTTTCAACAGGAGTTTGCTTAAGGGGAACTCGCTGCTACTACGAATGTTACTATAACGCCCAGCAGCTCACAATGGCCGAGAGTGAATTGAAGGGCAATCTTGAGGAATTGGATGGCGTCAAGCAAGTAGTCATCAGCAAGGTTGAGAAATAATCTCCATTCAAGTGGGACGCAGATCCAAGATGCAGGACCTATATCAGGTATTAGTTGACTTAATGCTTCAAGGCCATCTAGGACTTTTCATTGCCTGTCTTGGAATCAATCTCATTCCTTTTATTAGCCCGAGCAACATGGTTTTGGCTGGCGTTGCGGCATTGTTGCTACCAACAATGTCATGGATAGAAATAGGAGTGGTAGTTGCTCTTTCTGCTACTTTGTCAAAGGTCATTCTCTACTACACCGTGAGAGGCTCTCGGATGGTAATGTCTGACTCCATGCTTGCTAAGATTGAATATGAGCGGGAGCGTGTTGACAAGTGGGGCGCGTTAGCTCTTGTGCTATCAGCTGGATCCCCGGTTCCAGATGACCCAATAGTTATCTATACTGGTCTGACGAAGTACAACGTGGGGAAGTTCCTAATAGCTTACTACCTAGGGAAAGTCGCTGTGACTCTGGCCGGGGCATTTCTTGGATACACTGTTGGTACCCTTTTTGAATCAGTTCCCATCATCATCGGTTCCATTGCCTTGACTGCAATTCTTACTGGAGTAATATTCAAGAGGAGAACCGAGGAGGGAGATGATTCTTCAGTTTCACATTCCATGCCAAAGCACTAGGCTTGTTGCACAACTCTTAAAGGGTTTGGGTCTGAGTTTTGCCACCCAGGTGTTACAATGACCGGTACTAGTACTGCAGAAGTGGTCTGTGTAAAGTGCAAGAAACCCTACGAAACTGAAGTTATTGAGCATATAGACCTATCAGAGGACCGTAAGCTTGCTAGGAGCCTTAGGACTGGGAAAGCCAATCGCGCCCAGTGTCCAAAGTGCAAGAAGGTAATGTATCTAGACCGCAGTATTGTCATTAACTTCGAACCTGATAGTATGATAGTCGTTTTTGATCCGGCTGCTAGGAAGAAGGCCATCCGCGAAGACTATGTCAGGGACTACAACTCGATTATCAGTTACAGTGAAGCTCTTGAGGAAACAGGGGAAGAAACCGAGTTTCAGGTGATTAGTGATTTGAAGCAGCTCAATGTCTTGGTCACAAAATACCTGAAGGAGCACAGTTAGTGCTCTCACAGTCGTCTTTTACCTAGCAAGAATTCTTCAACCCATCTCTCCGCACGGTACATCGTTGTCGGAGTTGGTGGCATTTTGAATCCATAAGCCGAAATCGATTCCAGAGACCCGCCTAATCCACGTTTCAGTGCAAGCTTTGCTCCTCGGATGGCGTCCATTAGGATTGGTCCTGCATTTGGTCCATCAGTAACTTCCATTCTGATATCAATCTTAATTGGAGCTCCGCCAAACTGTCTTCCTTGCACATAGAAGTATGATTCTCTTTCATTATCCATGAATTGCACGAAGTCTGACGATCCCGCAACAAGAGGTGCGTCATATGGCAAATCTTGGCCGATTGCTCCACTCTTGATACCTCTCTTTCTCATTCTCCCGCGATAGTGGGAATCAAGTGACTCTGCGCCACCTCCAACGTCTAGCTGGTAGCTCCTATCAACATGTACCCCACGTGCCACAAGGAGTTGAAGCAGACTCCTATGCAATACAGTGGAACCAAGCTGGTCTTGAAGGTCATCACCGATTAGGGGAAGTCCTTTTTCTTCGAACTTCTTGCTCCACTCCATGTCGGACGCAATTGGAATTGGAACGCCATTGATGAATGCACACCCCGCTTGAAGACTGGCCTCTGCATAGTACTTTGTGGCTTCTTCTGCAGAACCCGGAATGAGATTAACCACAACCTCAGTCCCAGTATCTCTCAGAGTCTTTACAACATCTGTATCGGACTCTGATGACACCTTTACAAGAGCCTTTAGAACATCGTCCACGCCATCAAGAACTGGACCTTTCTCCACAGTTACTCCAGTCTTTGCAACGTCTGCGAATCGCATGACATTGTTGGGCTGGGCAAAGATTGCCTCAGCAAGATCGAATCCGACTTTCGTGTCAGCTACGTCGAATGCTGCCACAAACTCAATATCATTGACATGGAAGCCCGCAAAGTCCGGATGATTGAGGCCAATTAGTTCCTCATTGGGTTTTGCATCCTTGTAGTATTCAACGCCCTGCACAAGGGCGCTGGCAACGTTTCCTACTCCAATGAGAGCAACTTTGATTGTATGCATTTGTTCCACCTTGAATTGTCTGGTGATTTCTTCTCATTAGGTTTAGCAGTTGTTTTAAAGTTTTACGACCATAGAATAGTTTAATGAGAGATTCGCCTGCATCCCAGCGAGGGCAAACGCTTATGTTGGTTTGTTCCATACATATTGACTGGACGACTGGTCAAGCCCGTTGCTCCTCACGCATAGCAAGGTAGTTGGTGCGTGAACGTGCATCGTTTGCCTATCCGAATGTCCCCATAGAAGGAGATTCGGTCTCTCACCAAGTGTTCAGAGAATGGCGTTTTGATGCATGGCTTGGAGCACCACTCACGTTCAAAAGAGAGAGGGTGGACCTCAATGCCCGTAGGGCACCAAGTCTTTGGCTGGCCAGCGTCCCCCTATTCTGCGTATCAATCATTCAGAATAGTGAAAACAAGACTCGTTACAATCTTTCAGCCAAAAGGTCGATGATGTCGACTACTTCCATTTTACTATTCACTTGCTTCTTTCCAGCCTCAAGATTTGCAACGCAGAACGGGCAAGTCGTGGCAAGAACCTCTGCACCAGTTGCTTCTGCTGACTTGACGCGGTCTCCAGCTATCTTCTTCGACAGCTCCGAATCATAGGACCTGAGACCGCCCCCTGCACCACAACACATTGCCGCCTCACGGATTGTCTCCATCTCAACTAGCTCAACGTCAGGTATGGCCCTAAGAACCTCCCTGGGTGCTTCGTAAATGCCCATTTCCTTTCCAAGGTGACAGGGGTCATGATATGTAAGCCTGTTCCCTTTATCTAAGCTCCTGGGCGCCAATAGTCCCTTCTTGATGAGTTCATTTGCATATTCTATGATGTGACGAACTTCTGGCAGCTCGATTCCAAACTTCTCTGGAAAATCCTTCGACAAACTTCTGAAGCAACCTGAGCAGGATACGACGATTCTGTCAGCACCGGAATCAGCAATTGCTGCCGTCAGCTTCTCAGCATTTCGCCTTGCTTCAGTGACCTTGCCAGTTCTCACAAGAACTGATCCACAGCATAGCTCTTCTTCGAGAACTGCGAAACCAACATCAGCAGTCCTGAGTATCTTCGCTGTTGACCTTGCAAGACTTGGAATCCTAAGGCCAGCCGTGCATCCCACATAGTAGAGAGTCTTGCCTTTCGTGGGAATATCAAAGCTAACCTCTTCCATCCAATTCCTTCTCGAGCTGTTGTCTTCCTCATACGGATTGAGATTTATAGCAATCATCTTTGACAACGTATCACGAGAGTCGTTAGGAACATCACGAAGAACATGTCGAACCATTTCAAGGGTCTTCGCAGGATCAAATTCTGCCGGACAAATCTGAGTGCAATTTCCACATAGTGTACAAGTGAATAACGACTCCGCATTGTCAGCTGTCTTTTCCAGCTTCCCGCCAAGCAAGGCTTGGGCTACCTGAATTCTTCCTCTCATGAAACTTGTTTCGAAGCCTGCTGAACTACGCCAGACAGGGCAGACTCCATCAAATCCCATTTCCTCATAGACCGCATTTCTGCAAATACCACAACGTCTGCACTGTGCTAGGTTTTCTAGGAGTTCATCCATGTCAACTTCAGTCATCCTCTAGATGCCTCCAAGCACTCCGGGATTCATGATTCCATTAGGGTCTAGAGTTTCCTTGATTTTTCTAATGAGTCCAAAGTAATCTTTCATTTCATCCACAATATCCGCCCAGTAAGGAGCCAGTTTGAATGGTACTGCCCCTGTTCTAAAGATTCTCTTTACAAGATCCCTGTGTGCATTTCTAACTCTGCGCTCTTCATCAGGGTCTTGTGGATCAAAGTACAGCTGAGGGTAGTAGTTGTAACTCGAGTGTCCTGATTGGAATCCTGCCGAATGCCCAAGGATTCCATATTCATCCATGATTGACCAAAGCAAATCCATTGTCTTGTGCCATCTTGATGGAGGCTGATGATGATACAGAATTCTCCAATGCCAACCGTGAACATATGATGATCTTGCGAGCTCCCTCATTCTATCCTCCCATTCTCCTTTTGGGAGTTCTACAATACCAATCACTTCACCGCCTAGATCTTCGCAGAGTTTCCTTGTGATTCTTACGTCACTGGCTAGTTGATCTGCGTTGACTCTGCCAAGCACTAGGGATATCGTGAATGGTGGCCAATCATAATCGGGTACTCCATATTCCTCCCCCACCATATCGAGAAAGAAATCCAGAATCCTACCTTCATAGAGTGCGACCCAAAGAGAGCTTACTTCCATCTGTTTCAGCTCAACCATGAATTTCTCCGCTTGCTCAACATTTTCAAATCCATAGGAGTTGAAATCAAAATGATGCATTCGTTTGAATGTCTTCAATGAAACCTTAGTAATTATCCCTAGACTCCCCAATGATCCAATGAATAATCCTGTTAAATCCGGGCCAAAAGCGTATCTTAGGAATGGCCCTGGACTATAGGGACTAGCCTCTGAACCCGTACGGATTATTTCGCCTGAAGGTAGAACTACCTCAAGACCCAGAACAAGCTCAGCAATGCAACCAAAAACACCTGATCCAAATCCTGCTCCATTGACAGCAACATTTCCAGCAATAGTCGCAGAAAGGGCAGACCCTGGATATAATGGTACCCAGAGGTCATAGCTATTCAGGTATTTGTCTAGCTTGCCATACGTGACTCCAGCACCCACTTTAACTGAACGAAGGTCCTCATATATCTCGATGCTATCCAATCTCATAAGGTCGACAACAAGCCCTCCCTTCTTTGGGATGACCTCCCCTTGAAGACTCGAGCCCCCAGACCTTGGGGTCACAGGAATCCCATGTTTGTTGGCAACCATGAGTACTTGTGCTACTTCATTTGTATCGCCTGGACGAACTACTGCAGCAGGTTGCTCTGGATCAAAGCCCATGGAGGCAGAAGATGAGTATGTAAGCAGAACATCTTGACGAGTTGAAATGTACTTCTCTCCGACAATAGCTTGGAGCTTCTTCATTGCTTCTGCGTCCACTCTGAAAACCCCAATCACTAGGAGTTGATTAGAAGATGTGTCGAATCTTCATCAAGTCCGAAGCCGAACCCTTGACCTTTAGTTTTCGTTTCAAAAGAGCCGCAGCTGCACTCATTTCTTCGAGGAACAGCTTGCGAATTGTTTCCTCGTCACTCTGGATTCTCATATCAGGATTATCAATTGGGCCTTCATGGACTGTGATGTTGTCGTCCTTCACAATGAAGTGATACTCCGGTCCTTCTTTAAGGGCTAGATGGGCTGTCCGTTCCCACCCTTCAATCGCTTCCATTGTCTTTTCACGTTCTAGTCCTATTGCGATTCTTTCTCTCATGAGCTCGAGTAAGTCTTGGGTCATCCTTTATCACCTTGCTGCAATCGCGCAGTCAGTACAAGTTATAGTTGTTTCCTTTCTTCCTCTTTGAATGCGCTCACCCTAAGTTGGCTGTTTCCTCCTTATGACGACTAGGATTATGACTAGTACCACTGCTGTTCCTCCGCCAACCGACAGAACAATAGCTGCCAATAAGAAGCCATCCGCTATAATAGTAGTTGTTGTGGTTGTGGTTGTTGTGAATGCAGAGGTCGTTATGTCCTCAACTAGAACTACGACAGTGTCAGAACCTGTGTTTCCTGATTCGTCCATGAAGATGATTGTGAATTCATGAATCCCTATCGCCAATCCGTCAAGCGAGAGCCTGATTACTTCCGAGCTTGTATTCCAGAATCCTGTTCGGATTGACACTTCGTTGTCAAGTATCTCATAGGAATCAGGACGAAGATCATATGCACTCCACGCAAGGACATGGCCAATTGACCCAACCTCTATCTCAACATCATCCGGAGTAAGAATCAAGGTGGGAGCGATCGTATCTATTATTCTGATTCGAAATTCATGTTCGCAATAGTTGTCATGGACATCATAGGCTCGAATCTCCAGTGCATAGATTCCCACAGGAACCGTGGTTGTATTTGCAATTCTACCATTCAACAGAATCACAAAGTAGCGAGTATCATTGATCCAATACCTATCGATACCTGAGAGGTCAACTGCATTAGATATTATTAGTACATGTGTCCCATATTCGATGTTCATGTTTGCTGGCACTGTGGTCCAGCTGGGTGCCACAGTATCTTGTACTGTCACACTCAAAATGGCCGTGCAGTTGTTATCATAGATGTCGAATGCATTTACCTCCAACCAATAGATCCCAACATTCAATATAGTCGCGTTCCTCAGGACGCCAAATCCATCGATTGAGAATAGTGAGTTATTCATCTCATAACGGTCAATGCCTGACAAGTCATTGGCTGCCAGACTATAAGTGAAACTTGTCCCATACTCGATTACCTGATTACTAGGCGCAATCACCCATGATGGTCCTCTTGTATCCACAACCGTGATTGTAAACGTAGCAGCACAGTACAAACCAATTGGGTCATAGGCTCTCACATCTAACACAACCTCTCCAACTGGTATGGTCATTATTGAAGAAATGACTCCATCAATATCAACAATGAAATCAGAATCGTTTATCCAGTAGAATTCGATTCCTGACAAATCTGATGCGTTGAGATTATAGTAAAATGCGTCCCCGAATTCCAAAATCTGGTTTGTAGGGAGCTCGTCCCAGGTTGGAGCCGAATTGTCAATTACAGTGATGCTGAAGTTAGCTGATAGAGAGTTGCCATAGACATCTTCTACAGTGACCTGAAGTCCATAGGTCCCTAGTGTTAGCACGGTGGCGTTTGTAATGGTTCCGCTGCTATCAACTGAAAAGCGGGTCGTGTCATTGACAGCCCACAATGACATTTCCGAGAAATCGAAGGCTTGGAGAGTGATAGAAATAGGTGCCCCCGCCTCAACAATCCTATCCGTTGGTTCAAGAATCCAGATTGGCGAAGAAGTATCCTCAACAGTTATGGTGAATGTGGCCGCAACAAAGTTGTTTGATGGGTCAAAAGCTAGCACCCTTACTGCATAGCTCCGAACTGATAATGCAGTCCTGTTTGTGATGACTCCATCAGCATCAATTTCGAAGTTAATGGTATCATTGATCCACCAGAGAGACAATCCTCCTAAATCAGTTGCATTAACATCGTAGCGGAAGACCTCGCCCAATTCGACTATTTGATCTGTGGGCACCTGCACCCATATGGGATCTGTGGTATCTTCGACTGTTACCGAAAAGGTGGCAAAGCAGTAGTTGTTGAATGGATCATAGGCACGTACTTCAAGGTGGTACACTCCTGCAATTAGAGCTGTGTTGTTCGTTACTGTGCCACTGCTATCAATGGAGAAGTCAAGCGTATTGTTGATCGTCCAATGATCTATCGTTGAGAGGTCAACAGCATCCAAATCATAGAGGAATCCCGTACCTAGCTCCAGCACTTGGTTTTCCGGAACAGGGTCCCAGGTGGGCCCAGTTGTGTCCTGGACCGTGACCATGAATGCAAAAGCGAGAATGTTGCCATATGGATCATAGGCGCTAACTTCAACCCAGTAGGTACCCACAGCAAGTCGAACAACGTTCGTCACTATTCCTGCAGAACTTATCGAGAACTCGACTGTGTTATTGATAGTCCAGTGGTCAATGCCTGAGAGGTCGCTTGCATTGAGATCATAACTCATGTCATGACCAAGCTCGAGTACCTGGTCAATAGGTGGAACATCCCAATTGGGTGCTGTGGTGTCTGTTACGTTTATGCTTATAAAAGCACTAAGATAATTGCCGTAGATATCATACGCTCGAATCTCTATCCAATAGGAACCTACCGATAGGGTACTTGCATTTGTCAAAACGCCATTTGGATCCATATCGAAGTTGATTGTATCATCGACTGTCCATTGGCCAATTCCCGAAGGATCACTTGCATTCAAGTCATAGCTGAAGATTAGACCCAATTCCACAATCCGAGTGACGGGAATCTCTATCCACTCTGGACTTGTGGTGTCTTGAACGGTCACCTTGATGCTTGCGCTTCCAAAATTGCCGTAGGGATCATATGCTCTTATCTCAATCCAATAATCTCCAACTGATAATGGAGTGCTGTTTGTCAATAGTCCTTCGGAATCTATGGCAAAGCTAGATGTGTCATTAGTCCACCAGCTAGTTATCCCCGAAAGATCACTTGCATTTACGTCATAGGTGAAGTCATCCCCAAACTCAACTATTTGGTCAGTAGGCGTCCAATCCCAAGTTGGATCGGTCGTGTCTTGTATGGTCACAGTGATGTTTGCGCCAACATAGTTGCTGAAGGGATCATATGCCCTAATCTCGATGTGATATTCCCCTACTGACAGGAGTCCGATATTCTCCAAAAGGCCTTCGCTGCTTATTGAGAAGCTTACCGTGTCATTCACTATCCAATGATCTATACTGGAGAGATCACTTGCATCCAGATTGTAGTTCAGGTTTCCCCCGTATTCCACAACCTGATTCAGAGGCGTTTGGTCCCATGTTGGACTTGTGGTGTCCCCTACAGTGATCTTGAAGGTAACATTGCAGTAGTTATTGTATGGATCATAGGCTCTGATTTCAACATAATACTCTCCAATAGTCAAGAAGGTTGCATTAGTAATCTCCCCATTGGAGTCTATTCCGAAATTGGTCACGTCGCTGATTGTCCAGTGGCCAATTGTGGAGAGGTCACTTGCGCTGACATCGTATCTGAAGACTTGACCGAACTCCACGATTTGGTCAATTGGAGGCCAATCCCAAGTCGGATTAGTTGTATCAATAATAGACACATTGATTGTTGCGTTGCAATAGTATCCAAAAATGTTGTAAGCTCTTATTTCCAGCCGGTAGTTTCCAACAGCCAAGAATGTGTTGTTGGTTATGATTCCATTGCTGTCAATTGAGAACCGGATTGTGTCGTTCACCCAATAATACTCGATTATGTACGGCCCGCTAGCATTCACATCGTATAGGAACACCTGACCAAACTCACTCTGCTGATGTTCAGGAGACTCCTCCCATATCGGGGCTTCACCTGAATGAACTGTGATAGTGAAGATAGCACTACGAGTATTGCCATAGGTATCATTCACGAAGATAGTAAGATTGAGTTTACCAAGTGGTAGTGTTGTAGCATTGGTTATGATGCCGCTACTGTCAACCAAGAAGTTCAGACTATCATTGACCCACCATTGACCAAGACCCGACAGGTCTGTTGCATTAAGGTCGTAGCGAAAGGCTACGCTTTGCGCCGTGTGTTGATTCTGGGGAATTTCCACCCATTCCGGAGCTAGGGTGTCTGCTACTGTAACCCTGAAGATGACCCACCGGTAGTTCCCTTCAGTGTCATTGACGTGGACTTCGAGACCATAGGCCGCGACAGCCAAAGGAGTGATATTGGTGATGAGTCCGCTACCGTCGATGGCGAATGTCGCAGTGGAATTGATCCACCACATATGAATGCCATCTGCGTCTGTTGCATTCAAATCATACATGAAGGCTGTTCCGTATTCAAGGGATTGGTCAGTTGGCCCCTCAGTCCACGCTGGAGCTGGATTCTGTGGGTCTGTCCCCATGAGGTACTCCTCAATGTTCGTGTAGAGGTCACCATCCGGGTCTCCTCCAGTATCATCAACAAGTGGATCTAGGCTGTTAGAAACCTCCCAACCGTCCACCATGGTGTCTGCATCTGTGTCATTGCTATGAGGGTTCGTACGAAGCAGAAACTCGGCCAGATTGTCGAGCGTATCGTCATCGGGGTCTTCGCCGGAATCATCGACCAGCGGGTCAAGGCCATTGACCACTTCCCAGCCATCCCACATGCTGTCATCATCGCTGTCAGGGTCTTGAGGGTCAGTATTGCTCAGGTACTCTCCATAGTTTGAGAGAGAGTCTCCATCTGGGTCGCCAGACTTGTCTTTGACAGTTGGATTCAACCCGTTGGCAACTTCCCAACCATCAGGCATATCGTCATCATCCGAATCCCAATTCTGCGGATTTGTTCCATGAAGATACTCGTCTAGGTTCACAAGGCCATCAATGTCTGGGTCGCCCAGAGAATCGTTAGTTAGGGGTAAGAGACTGTAGAGAACCTCCCACCCGTCCGGCATGCCGTCATCCTCACTATCCGGGTCCAAGGGATCGGTACTATGCGTGTTAACTTCCGAACCATCATCAAGCAAGTCATCGTCGCTATCACTATCGTTTGGATCGGTTCCCTCAACGAATATCTCAGTGTAGTCATCTAGGGCATCATCATCAGAATCCGAGTCCTGTGGGTCTGTGGAGTACTGATACTCAAGCAGATTGATCAGCAGGTCTAGGTCGGGGTCTCCCAGCGTGTCGTTCACAAGGGGATTGAGCAGGTTCGCAACCTCCCATCCATCTATCATGGTGTCATTGTCGCTATCCGGGTTCCACAGGCCTGTTCCTTGAACATATTCGTCGTAGTTGGTCAAATTATCGGCGTCATTGTCGCCGTAGTCAGGGAGTCGAAATACGAAACAGTCGATGTTGCCGTTGAGGGTTTCGTTGACAGCGCCTGAGGTTGCTGGGAAGTCGGTAGAACCAGTGTAACCTGCTACAGTAGCGTTTCCCCACGAATCAATGGCAATGGCCCATCCGTAGTCGTTTGATGTGCCGCCCACAAAGGTTGAGTACAGTAGAGTATCTCCTGTGTTGTTGAGCTTGGCCACAAAGCACTCGTCATTTCCATTATACGTGCTATCAAACGCAGCCTCAATTGGGAA
>JBHLND010000383.1:0-2868 GCA_048937485.1 Promethearchaeota archaeon | reverse complement strand
AATGCAATTCTGAATGAATTGAGTTCCGCACCAGACTCCGGAACATCTTAAGCAGACCACACAAGATTAGGATAGGTTGGGAAAATGAGCCGTGCCAATGATTCAAGCTATCGCCTTGATGTGGCTCTGGTTATCATATCTATTGCAGTTCTTATTGCAGCGCTTTGGGTCTGGATTTCAGCCCTGCCTGTGGAAAGAGAAGTCGTCGTTCTTGCTACAACAATCGCACTTGTGATTGCTCTTGTCCTCGTTCTCAACGCTTCCATTTTGGTCATACTTCGATTGCAACGTCGTGTTTCCAAGCTGGAAGACGCCATTATCGCAAAGGAGGAGCCCGGGGTAGCAGCCGAGGAGGAATCCGTTATTGTTGTAACATTATCCAACACTGAGCGTAGAATCATCAACAGGTTAGAAGAGAACGACGGACGAATGGCTCAGGACGAGCTTCGAAGAGTCACTGGCCTTAGCAAATCTACACTTAGCGTCGCACTCCAAACACTTGAAAGAAAGGACCTCATTGAGAGAGAAACAAGCGGAAGAACCAAGATTGTCAGTCTACGTCGCAAACTAAATCGCTAGTCATAATCCGTTTTAGAACGATTTCGGGACTTATGAGCCCCCAATCTTTCTCTTGGACCGTTGATAACGCCTCTTGAGAATTCATCCTGAACGGTTCACAGAAAACTGCTATTATAGTAAGTGTGGATACTTGAAGTCAGCAGTAATTGAGGTACATAGTAATGAATGCCGCAAAACTGAGAATCACAACGTTGGGAATCATGATTGCATTGGTTCTTGTGACGGGTTTCCCAATTGTAGCTCTTGCCGAAACCAATTCCACAACAGTGGAACCAACTACCATTACTCCTGTTGATCCAGTTCGTGTGTTTCCTCCCTTCGAAGAGGTGCTTCCTGGAATATATGTTGGATATGAATGGTGGAATGAAACGGGCCAGGATTGGGGATATGATATCAGTCCTGCAGAGTCTGTAGTTCTCCCCACTCTCCCGGACTTAGAGAACATCACAGACATAACCACGATAACTACATACCCTGGGGATGAAGACGCGTCTTGGGCATATCCTTTCTATATGCCTTACCATTATGTTGAGGATACCGATGGAAATCCATACTGGATTTGGGAGAGCTTCGAATACGAGTTTGCATACAACTGGTCGTTCTCGAATCTACTTGTAATAATCATCTTGGATCCTGATGGTTCTTACATGTCGTTTCTATCAGGAATTCGCTGGTTTGCTCAACCCGCCCTATACAACTACTGGGGCTTCTTCTATTCTCCTGACAGTCAGGCTCTTACCGGTGATGAGGTCTTCATCTACTCTACTTTCTACATCTCTGAGTTTGATTCCTACTCCCACTATCAGGCCAACTTCACGTGGTATGATGAGTCAATGAGCGAAGTCAACCCGAACACGGTAATCCCAAACCTCAAAGAGGAATACCAGTGGGCTGCACGGATGAACGAGTCTTATGAGTACGAGTATGATGACTCCTTCACAAGTTACGGGTTTGATGTAAATGAAATGTTCCTCGAAGGAAACGAAGTTCAATGGATGGATCATTACTTCGAGGGACTGACTGCATTCAATGACTCGAATGACAATGGCATCATGGATGTAGTCTTTGATCCTGTCGAGGTCGACTATGATGAAGATGGCGTTACAGATTGGATCTATTATGAACTAAATGAAACTGCGTCTGAGATAGTGTACAATTTCTATGCAGATGAAGCCGAGTTAGGAGCAATCCAGCTTCCTGTGCTCAACTCGGATAATCAAATCGAGTGGAGTGCAGAAGTCGTCAATATTGAGGGCCGCCTTATGGAGCCCTATCCAAATCCTTTCTGGTGCTTCTGTGGCGCAGAAGGTGCAGCACCGGTGGAATTCGTCGAGCCTGAGAGCATACCTGTTTCAGTAGACCGACTTGAAATGGTCTACCGGTTCGAGGTGACGAATGATGCGGCTGTGATGAAGATTGACCAGCACTTTGGTGATTTCACTAATCCCGCCTCAGGAGTCATTCATCCCGACTTAGAAGGGCTTAGTCTTGCCGCAAAGTACTGGAGCTATTTCTCAAGTTACACATTATACGATGACTACTACACTGCAACTGTAACCAATGCTGTACCTGTTGCTCCAGGCTCTTCAGACATGCCAGGCGCGATTACAGAACCACAGGTTGTTGAATCCGGAGATGTGGCCGATGGCTCCCTCGAGTTCGGTGAGCAGACCTCCGATAGGAGTAGAACAAGTATTGACTTTGGAGGTGTCTATACTTGGGGTAAAGACGGAGGAACCTATGATGTTGGTACAACTGTTATTCCCAATTTCTACTACGCTCTGCCGTATGAGATGGGTGTCCCCGCAGCGGACTTGGCATATGGTGTGAGCCAGGACGCAGCTTCAACCTACTATTATGCTTCATGCTATTCCGAATGGGATGGTTATGCCATAACACACGACCCGGTCTACACAGTCTTTCCGATGCAAACTCCAGGGTCAGTCAGTTGGTTCCTCGCCGCGCTGACAAATTCATCCTTGCTGATTGGCCTTGTTGGCATTATTACAACAGCGGTTGTATGCGTACGTGTCAATTCGGAGAGAAAACGTCCTTAGGAGCGGCTCTAGCCGCTCCCCTTTTCTTTCAGAAAACCTCACTCAATATGGCATCCATGAATTGCTTAGCCCTTGAGATATTCTCTTCCTTTCTATATGAAACCTCTACAGTAAGAGGTCCTCGATACCCGCCATCGCGCAACACCTCAAGATTTGCCCGAAAGTCAATGCTTCCAGATCCTGGATTCAGGTACTTACGCCTCCCCACCTCATCCACCAAGCTGCCATCACT
>JBHLND010000382.1:0-2868 GCA_048937485.1 Promethearchaeota archaeon | reverse complement strand
CATGCAACTATCCGAAATCGAGTTTTACCTCAATGGTCCCAGAGGAAAGTGGAAGGACGCTATAGTAAAGCAACTAGTCGAGATCACGGACGGCTGGGAAACCGAGATTTACGCATTTGATGTTGAGAGTACGAAGAATAACAAGCGGTGCACCGAAGAGCTGGTCATACGAATGTATGCAGGCCCATGGGCAAAACACAAAGCAAGAAAGGAGGGCAACCTGCTAAGGCGTCTCCATGGTGCTGATTATCCTGTACCAATGGTTTCCTTGATAGAGGAGGATGCTTCGCATCTTGGGCACCCCTTCGTTGTCATGGAGCGAATAGATGGAGTACAAATGTGGAAGCTTCTAGATAGTGAAGAGGAGGATTCGGGACTCTATCATATGTTCTGCACCCTCTTCTATGATCTTCATAAGCTAGAGTGGCACCAGCTAGTGGAAGATCCAAAAGAGGCTCAAGGGCTGGATTCAAAGAAAGCAATACTTCAGTGGATTGAGAAGTTCGAGGATCGGGCAAAGGAAGTTGGCATACTGGAAATTCTCAAAATCGTTGAGTGGCTTAGGGAAGAAATCGAGAGGGTTGCATTCGAAGAGCTTTCTGCAACTCATAACGACTTTCATCCAAGCAACATCCTCATTGATAAAAGGGGCAAACCCTTTGTGATAGATTGGACTGCGGCAGATCTCATGGACTATAGGGTGGATTTGGCTTGGACTTTGCTTCTGGCCAAGATTTACGCAGGCGACTCAATGCGTAAGGCGATTCTGGAGGGGTATGAGAAGGCTAGCAGGAAGGCAGTTGAGGGCCTTCGATTCTTCGAGGTACTTGGTGCATTAAGGCGTCTCACGGACATACTTGTTTCGTTGGATGCCAGCTCTGAAGGCGTTGGCTTGAGAGATGGAGCAGCCGAGATGATCCGTGAGCAGCTCGACCACAACATCACTGTTCTAGATATCATTTGGAGTCATACTGGACTTGAACTCTCTCAAGTTCGGGATCTCATGACAAGAGGAAAGATCTAGTTTCAGCCAATACTACACTCACCCGCCCCAGCACCAGTGGAAACCTCCTCTTACGAGAGGATGATTACCAGACTCATTGATATCACATATCCCAAAGTTCCACCAATTAAGACATCACGTGTGATATAACGATCCGCAATTTCCTTCAAGTATGAAGCCAGACCTGCAGTAATTGCTACACAAACAGCTGGCAATCCGATAACAGCGAGCAATGCTTCCAACAGCCCCAAGATTGCTATGTCACCAAAAATCGCTATGATGTAGAAATGACTCAACAGCATAAACGCTAGATTACAGCTCCCCAGCTTGAGCGGATACTCCCAAATTCCTCCTCGCAGATTCCCATAGGCCCATAATATTAGCACAAACACAAACACTCCAATTTCAGCAATTGGCAGGCGTCCAACTGCCCATAGAATATCAAACGAGAGAGCTACTATTATCAGAACCATCTGGTATACTTCATCGAAGCGCTGTGCATGAGTCTTCTCACTCAATGTTCATTGCACACTCCATCTTCAAGTGGAGAGCAACCAGCTACTATAAGGTATCGAACCAGAAACCGTGAGCCTCATCTTCAACAGTTCCAAAAGCAGTCTGCTTTCAAGTTTGAGGTTGCTCCTTTGTCGTTTTCGAACATTCCTCCCGATTTTTGCATCTGAAGTGAATCATCTTCTAGGCTGCAAATCGTGTTAACGACAATTTTGCCGTGCTTCTCCATTATCTTGCCAGCACAATATGGATAATCCCGAATTCACAATGGTTCTGTTTGCATTTTCCTAGAAGTGCGTGTTGGGTGGTGGTTGCATCCGTTCATGGGTGAACCAAGCAAAGATGCAGGAAAGCATGCATGACATAAGGATTCTTCAAATGTCGACGGCTGCAAACCACCTAGATAAACACGCATCAATGGCAATTCCATAACGGTGTTATAGCAATATTAATGCATTGGGCCGCGTGGCAGATGCCTTGCTAGCTCTCGAAGAACAGGTCTGTGCTTAGGTAACGTTCTCCTGTATCTGGGAGGATTGCTAGAATCCTAGTGCCTTCTCCATTTCTTCTTGCCCAACCAAGGGAAGCCGCAAGTGCAGCGCCTGAAGAAACACCTACGAATATTCCCTCTTGTTTCGCCAGGAGCCTTGCCATCTTTGCTGCTGACTCATAGTTGATTGTAATAACCTCATCAATCACGCTCTGGTCAAGTACATCAGGCACAAAGCCCGCTCCAATACCTTGGATTTTATGAGGTCCTTTCTCTCCTTTTGAAAGAATGGGTGATTCCTCTGGTTCGACTGCAACAATTCGAATTCCTGGTATTTCCGCCTTCAGAACTTGACCAACTCCAGTCACCGTGCCTCCTGTGCCAACTCCTGAAACAAAGCAATCGAGCTTCCCCTTTGTTGCCTCTAGGATTTCTCTTGCAGTGGTGTCAATGTGAACCTGAGGATTTGCAGGATTCATGAATTGCTGAGGCATAAAGAATCTTGATGGCTCATCTGCTAGAATCTCATTCGCTTTGACCACTGCTCCTGCCATGCCTTCAGAACCTGGTGTGAGTATTAGATTCGCCCCAAATGCAATGAGAATCCGTTTGCGTTCTTCGCTCATTGTGTCCGGCATAACGAGCATGATGTCATAGCCTTTGGCTGCCGCAACCATTGCAAGACCAATTCCAGTATTTCCACTGGTGGGCTCTACAATTGTCATTCCTTTCTTGAGACGGTTGTCGTTTTCGGCAGTTTCAATCATAGACTTGGCAATGCGATCTTTCACACTCGCCATCGGATTGAATGATTCAAGTTTAACAAGGAACTCACATCCTGTGTCTTTGCCTATTCGTTGTA
>JBHLND010000061.1:5019-11545 GCA_048937485.1 Promethearchaeota archaeon | reverse complement strand
CAGCATCCCGTATCCAAACGAAGTTGTCCCGGTCTTGACCCCTTCTAGCTGGATTGATGCAAGACATGGCGGTCTTGTCAGTTTCAATCAAGTCCTCATGTTTGCCACTTAGACAGACCCATCGAAACGGACCGTAGCCATAATCAAAGCAGATTGGACCCATGATATTCTCGACGTAGGAGGGGAAGATGAAACCATCATCTGTATTCACCCCATTCTTGGCTATGTCCTTGGCTCCGGCGTCGAAAACGGCCTTCAAGAAGCTGTTTCCGTAGTCCCAGAAGTATGTACCTTTCTCACTTACTTCCTTTATCAGTCTGAATTGAGTACGAAGCGATTTGTCTACTAATAGCTTGAACTCGCTGCGGTCAGACTTCAGTAGCTCACGCCCCTCTTCAAAGGTGACTCCCTGAGGTGTGTAGCCGCCGTTGTAGACATCATGACAAGAGGTCTGGTCAGATGCGAGCTCTATGGGCACATTGTTCTTAGCCACATATTGCCATAGGTCTACTACGTTGCCATAGTAACCGATGGAAATCGGTTCTTTCTTCTCACGGTATTCCTTGATCCACTCAAACACCTCTCCGAGATCGGATGAATACTTACTAAGCCAGCCTTGTTCGCTGCGCGTGTCAATGCGGCTCTTGTCCACCTCGGCGATTATGCCGATGCCTCCAGCAATCTCTACTGCTTTAGCCTGTGCTCCACTCATACCGCCTAGGCCTGATGTTAGAAACACTCTGCCTTTCAAATCCTGTCCATCAGGAATTCCGAGATAGAGCCGCCCTGCGTTTAGGAGTGTGATGTAGGTTCCATGTACTATTCCCTGTGGACCAATGTACATCCATCCGCCAGCTGTCATCTGCGCATACGAAGTCGTCCCTAGCTGAGTAGCTTTATGGAAATGTTCTGGTGTGTCGAACATTCCCACCATTAGACCATTTGTGGATAGTACTCTGGGGGCCTCAGGTCTTGATGGAAACAGACCAACAGGATGCCCTGAGCTTACTACAAGTGTTTGTTCGTTTGTCATTGCTTCTAGGTATTTCATGATAAGTTGATACTGCATCCAGTTCTGGCAGACCTGACCACTCTCACCATAGGTCACAAGTTCGTAGGGATAGAGTGCGACATCAAAGTCCAAGTTGTTGTCAATCATGAGTTGGAGCGCTCTTGCATCAAGGATTCCCGTGTACTCATCCACTGGCTTTGCCTTGATCGGACCAGGGGGCCTATATCGATATCCGTAGATTCTGCCGCGTGTGAGTAGCTCATCCAGAAATTCAGGAGCAAGCTTCTCGTGTAGGTTCTGAGGGATATACCTCAATGCGTTCTTGAGGGCAATCACAGTGTCACTGGGCGAAAGATTGAACCCTCTATTTGGAGCCCTTCTATATTCGGGGTCGAATATGGGATCCGAAGGCAGCTTGTCATCTAGCATGATTGTCATAGCCTTGGAAATGTCATGCTGCATCAAATCACATCCATGGGTGATTCATCTGAGGACTATTTCCTTCATAAACAAGTTGTTTCGAAAATCGTAGCGGTTGAGAAAAGAGTAAACTAGCCTAAGATGTCGTAATTGACGATTTCCGAACAAGAAGCTGCGGAAGTGAGCTTTCTGCCCAAGAACGCAGGATTTTGGCATTTAGGAGGCCTTTCTATGGTTCTTCTTTTCGACGAGGGGGACACAGCTTCTCAAAGATTGAGAGATCGATTTCCTTACTGAAAATCTGAGTAGCTGTCCAGAGACAGTCCTGACTGATCACCTCTAAGTTGAACCCAATTCTTCCAAGCTCCAGCAAGTACTGAAGGTGATTTAGTGCCCCGTGCAGGATCTTCATGATTTCATCTTTCGAAGGTTTTGAACCAGAAGAATTCGTTCCGCACTTTTGTGGAAGAGAGGATTCTACCTCAATTATTACATCTGGTGCATCAGTTTGACGAATCACCAAAATTCGAACCCATTCATTCTCAAAGAGAAGAGAAACGGATTCTCCATCCTCGTTATAATCAGTAACAGTAATTGGAGTTGACACCAACTCCTGGTATTTGCTTCTAAGCTCAGAGGCTTGCATCATATCTTCTCACCTGCAATTCTCGTGCATCTGCAAGGAATTTTACTTGTGGGCTGCATTCTCATCGACCTTTCTTGGACTTTCACAAATCTCTTGAATATTCCATTGTGGCTGACTACGCATGTAGTGCACCGTACTTCATGAAAACAGCCCGCAGAGTTTCATTATCAACGACATACAACGGTCGTCGCATATCATTCAAGTTTGGAATCCTTCGACAGACTTTCCATGATAGGAGTTTCTTGAGAGCAAAAGTGACAGTTCGGAGAGGTATCTTTGCAGTTTTACTAATATCCCTTGGAGCCATAGGACCATTTGCCTTTAGTGCATCAATTACAAGTAGTGTGCTCTTTGGAAGTTCTGAGATCATACTTTTCACCTTGCGGTACTTGTCAGGGCATCTGAATAGGTGTGAGAAGTAACATCAAGGGTCAGTTGGCTACCAATCTTAAAGCTTGAAAGGAGGAAGATAGTAGAGATACGCCTTAATGGAGGAGGACTGCGAAGCCAAAATGAAACACGCTGGAGCGGGCTATGCAAATCGAAGCCTCCATATATTAGCACAGGTTGTTACTGCACTACAATCCATATTGCAGTCATTCACACACAGATTTACATCGGCCTCTGGCGAATGTTTTCTGGCACTTGTTTTGTAGATTAGCCTACGAACCTTGATTGCCTCTGCTTCATTGTTCACAACTTCTTTGATTGCTAGAACATGCATTGGCTTCTCACACCTAAAACCTGGGTGTACAGGAAGAATATCTATTCACGGAATTCCGCTGGTTCAGATTCTTGCGGATTTGGGCCTCGAACTGCACGTTTCTGAACTAGTTGCTTCGGTTTTGAAACAGTAGAACGATTTCTGTTCAATCCAATCCCATTACTTGGCTATGTCCATTGTAACAATACCGTTCTCTACTTTGCCCCAGCTACAAGGGTGAAGCTGAAGCCATCGGTGGTAGACTGCATCTTCATAATTCAGCAGAGCCGCGAAATACAGTGAAAGGACAATTCCGTGAGAAACCAGAAGAATTTGCTTGTTTGTGTATTCCTTGTCAATTCTTTGAACTCCACTGGTGAACCTTTCCAGAGCGGATTGCACTGTTTCCCAGCTGTTCACACTCATGCTGGGTGTAGTCATAGCTTCTTTAACTCGCTGATTGTAATCTGCTTGCGACAAGAAGGGACCACGATCCCGATTCAGCTCATTGAACACAGAATCTACTTGAATCTCAAGAGAAGAATCCAAGACAAAGATTTCTGCTGTCCGAACTGCCTTTTGCTCTGCTGATGATAGAATGACATCAAGCTCGGCCTTCATACGCCGTTGGGTTTCTCTGGCCTGATTTATGCCCCCCTCAGACAACAACCATGTGCTTTGTGGAGCCCTGCTATCAACAACGGACTGCGCATGCCTGAGAAAGTAGATTGTGTTATTCATTTTGGACTTCAAGGCTCCTTGAATGGATATGTCATGAGTTTAGCAAGAGCATATACCTCTGCCTTTATCAAATGAGAGGATGAGTCAAACAGTATCTGCGCGAGGTACACGTTATGAATGAGGAAAAAGAATCTCCATTGGCTAGAATTAGAAGAGCTGAGTCCATAATAGAATCAGCGATGTGGGAGAGCCGAGAGGACGAGAACTATCAAAAAGAGCTTGATGCTTATCTCTCCGCAAGAACGATTCTTGAAGGCCTAAAGGACTTGACTCCTGATCTCCAAAAGGAGAGAGACAGAGCTCTTTCATACTGCCTTATGAGGACTGACGAAGCGATGGTCAATATGGGCATGGAAGATGCTACAATGAAGCGACTGACTGAATCCTTGGAACTTGCTAAGAAATCAGAAGACCCAGTACAAATCGCCCGGTGCCACTTTGCGCTGGGAATTCGGCTATTGAATCAAGGCAAGATCCCTGAGGCAGAGAGTAGCTGGAGAAAGGTTTTCCGACTGGCAGAAGGGCATGAAAATGATGATGAAATGCAGCAAGTGCTGGGATGGGCTCTTCTCGCTCGCGCCCATGTTGTGAACGCCAAATCCCTCTACAAGCAGGCCCATGCACTTCTACTCAGTGCGGAAGCTAAACTAATCTCGATAGAGAACTACGCAGGTTTGGCAGCCGTTCATAACTTATTAGCACAGGTCTACACATCCCTTGGTGATAGTGCGCAAGCAGAAATCTCTCGAGAGAGGGTTTCAGAGTATAATGAACTGGCTATTAAGGAACGGAAATAGGATGAGAGATGAGAGAGTTGCCCGGGATTATTTTCTTCAGAACTGCAAGTTTAGCGGATATCGTTGAGTTTTATGTTAACAGATTGGGCATGAAGGTTTGGCTTGAACAAGAGGGATGCACAATATTATCTCATGGGTGCTTCCTACTCGGTTTCTGTCAACATGAGGAGCCAGAAACCGAGGGAGTGATTACTCTCTTCTATGAGCAAAAAGAAGAGGTAGATCGGAAATATATGGAACTCAAGGACATCTCAACATCTGAACCTTTTGAGAATTCGCGATATAGAATCTATCAATTCTATTCAGTAGATCCGGAAGGGAGAACGCTAGAATTCCAAACATTTCTACATGAACTTCGTCAGGTGTCGCTGGAGAAGTTTCTAGAAAAGGCCTTAGAGTGAATTCCTTTAGCCGTAGGATAGGTTGACCTAGGAAAGACGCTATATTGCAACAAAATCACTCTCTTCAGCATTCCATCCCAGTTTCTTAGCCTGCTTGAACGCCTCACTCGAGTCTTTGTATTTTCCGATAAGCCAGAGAACAAGACGCAGCTTATTCCACAGATCGGCATTATCAGGACTCTCCTTGATCTCCTTCCTAACGCCTTTCTCAACTGCCTTATATTCCTTCAACTCGCGCTTCCTGTCCTCAATAGCACCATCAAGGATTTTGCGAATATGATCCGCAGGACGAACTAGTTCATAGGTGAGGAATTCATTAGGAGCTCCCTTGATAGCATCGTTAATCGCAGCAGTGGGAGTGTCAGCGGCTCGATAGAGTTCACCTGATATCAGCTTTCGTTCGCAGCCACCACGCATAAACTCCAACAATGACTGTAGATGACTGGTGACTGGATGATCAGGGCCAAGCTGATACTGAGCCTGAGTCCATTCATAGTATACAATCTCACGTCCAACTGAATCTAAAATACTAGGTGTACATCCAATCTTCTTCAGGTCAGCAACCAGATTCTTGACTGTGTATTTCTTCCTAATGGCAGTTTTCTTTGTCCTCTTTTTTGCCATGCTCCTCACACACCAAAACAGTGTATTAGATGCTGCTGGCCTAAAATAAATCATCTGTATATGTATAGCATGCTTTGTTGATTTACTAGAAAGGCAGCTCGAACAGCATCCAATCGGGAAGTGGTATGAATAGGCGGATATATACAAGTAGGATTAGTATTAGTAGGGAGATGGTCACCACTCCCCAATCCTTTCTTTTGAAACGGAGCTTCTCCATATAGGTTCTATCATCGATTGCTCCAAAACCTCTTGACTCCATACTCTCAGCAATCGATAAGGCACGACGAATGGACACGACAATCAGGGGAACTATGATAGGAACTATGTTGCGGATTCGTTTCAGCAGATTGCCTTTGTCCAATTCAACACCCCGGGCTTTCTGAGCGTCCATGATGGCATATGCCTCCTGCCCAAGAGTAGGAACATACCTCATTGCCATGCTCATGGCAAATGCAAACTCAAACCTAACACGCATTTGGATTAGAGCTTGGGATAACTCGTCAGGATGAACCGTGAGAAAGAAGAGCGAAAAGGATGTCATTAGACAGATTAGTCGTATTGTAAGGGCAATCGAATGGGAGAACGGATTTGCAACTGTCGAAAACAACGTATTGAAGATTATTATAAAGAGTAGAAGGAATGAGAGCCCCTTCATGCTTTTACCCCATCTGCGAAGTGATTTTGCAGCAGCAACCAGAGGCAGTAGACAGAGGAATAGGAGCAGAAGTGGCACTATGCGTATAAACATTAGCGATGTTGCAGCTAATACAATTGCCATTACCAGTTTAGCCCGTGGATCTAGATTGTGGATTAGTGACTCTTGGCGAGTGTATTGAAATACTTCTAAAAAGGACATAATCATGCACCTCCCAGAATCTCCACAATCGCCTCTTCGACTTCGGTTAGCAACGACAAGCGTGCGGAAACATCAGGGAATGTTCCATGGAGGGCTCTTGCAGCTTGTGTCAGCTGAGGAAGGGTCAATGAACAGCAGTTGATCACGTCTTGGTTGCTAAGTACAGAACTTGTTCTTCCATCTGCTACAATCTTTCCGTTAGCCATGGCGATTGTCCGCGGAAAGTATTCAGTTACAAACTCTATGTCATGAGTGACAACAATTACCGTGCATCCACGGTCGTTTAATTCCACGAGCAGTTGTGCCAAGTTTTCCTTTTGTCGAGC
>JBHLND010000061.1:0-5009 GCA_048937485.1 Promethearchaeota archaeon | reverse complement strand
CAGCATCTACGAGGGTATTAAGAACTCCAATTAACCTTTTTACATCCTCCAAATGTTGGCCAATAGTTGGCTCATCTAATGCAAGTACTCTCGGTTCCGTAGCAAGAACAGAGGCAAGGGCAACCCGTTTTCGCTCGCCACCAGAAAGAGCAAAGGGAGACCGCTCAGCAAACCCTTCAAGTCCCAGTTTTGACAATGTTCTCTCACACCGTTGCCTGGCTTCTTCTTCGTTATAACCTAGGTTCTGCAAACCAAATACAATCTCTTTCTCAACACTGTCAAGAAACAACTGGTGATCGGGATTCTGCCAAACTAAGCCTACTATTCTTGAGAGCTCAGCCACAGAGAGATCCTTGGCATTTACACCCTCAACGAAGACCCGACCTTTCAATGGTCGAAGAAGTCCGTTCATATGCTTAATCAGAGTGGTTTTTCCAGCACCATTTTCGCCCATTATCGCAATGCGTTCTCCGGATTCAATCTCCAGAGATATACCTCTCAGAGCCGTATAGATGCCATCGTAAGCAAAATGCAAGTCCTCCAAGAGTATCATTGGTTCCGGGCCTCCTGCACTAATGAAGACAGCTCCTCACCTGTTAGCGGCACTTCTCCAAGTTGAACGCCCCTTGCTTTTAGACGCCTGTACACTTGAGTTGCTTTTGGAACTCCGATGCCCAAATCCATGCTTACATCTGCAGCCAAGATATCCCTTGGAAGACCATCAGCAACGACTTGACCTTTGTCCATCAGTATAACCCGCGTGGCATCCTTAGCGACAAGGTCTAGCCTGTGCTCGACCAAAACCACTGTCATTCCGGTTTTGTTCAGGTCGGCCACAATCCGGAGAATCCTCTCGGCACTTTTTGGATCAAGATTCGATGTTGGTTCATCTGCTACTAGAATGCGGGGGCGCATGGCAAGGGTTGCGGCCATAGCAACTCTCTGCTGTTCACCACCTGACATCTCATGGGGATGTTTTTCCCGGAGGTGCTCTAGATCCAAGAGCTTGATTAGCTCCTCAACTCGGCGTCTGATTTCTGCGGGTTCAACTCCAAGATTTTCCGGACCAAAAGCAAGCTCTTTCTCCACATTGAGCGTTACGAGCTGATTAGACGGATTCTGAAAAACAAGACCAGCATATGGAGCCAAATGCGCAACAGTGCTTTCTCTGGTATTTATTCCGTTCACGTAGACATGTCCTGCAATATAGCCCCGATGGAAATGCGGGACAAGACCATTGATTGCTCGGCACAGTGTGGTTTTTCCACAGCCAGACGGACCTGTGACTACCACATACTCGCCTTCTTCAATTCCTACGGAGATTTTTCTTAGGGCTAACGAGTCCGCTCCCAAGTACTTGAAACTGAAATCAGCAAACTCGATCAATGGCATAGTATTGTCCTCCTATTCGTTAGGCCCAATGGATTCTTGTTTCTCTGATATTGCAGCCCTAATGAGTTCTACTGAGCGTATAAGAGCGGCATCTCTCTTTCTAACTCCGTTTGCCCCAGCCGCATTTGCATGGCCGCCACCCACGCCTCCAATAAGCTCTCCCAGTTTCTCCATGATGTCTGTCCCAAGATTGACTCCAGTTCTTGAGGAGAATTCACGTGTGCTCCGTGCACTAAGACGAACTTCGCCTTTTGGGGTTTTCCCACCTACAATTACCACATCAGCCCCTACATCTATCAAGCTGCGACAGGCACTTGCCTCGTATGCATTAACCTTTGACGTGACAACAACCCAGTCGTCAATAGTGTGTATCTCAGCTCTTCCTGCGGCTTTCAATCGTGCAATCCGCTCAGACCGATCCGGTTTTACCAGTAGCGAACTAATACATCGTTCATAGTCAGCCCCAGCATCAATCAATTTTAGAGCTGCAGCAAGTGCAGACCTGCTTGCATAAAAGAATCTTCGAGTGTCGAAAATCATGCCAGTCAGCAATAGATTAGCAACTCTCGGGTCAACCTCGATATCTAGTTCATCATATAGTCCTACTATTATTTCGCATGTGGAATATGCTTCAGTGTCAATTATTGCGTGCTTAGCCAGTGAGCCCAAGTTTGGATTCGCTTCGTGATGGTCAATTACTAGTGTCTTTCCAGGTTCAAGTAGGAGTCCGCCTATTGAATCACCCAGTTGGAAGTGACTATTGGTATCAAGAATTACCGCAAAATCATGCTTTCTTTCAGATGCAGGGAGTATCATGCTTTCTGAGGCCAGTTTATCGATGACCTGGTTTGATAACCTACTGACATCATCACAGACAAGAACTGCATTGCCTTTGGGATTAAGTGCTCTGTAAATATGTTCCATTGCTAGCATTGAACAAACGGCATCAGGATCGGCATTATGGTGCCCTAGAATCAAGATATCTCTTGCATCAGAGAGAAGAGATTTAAGACTCACTTCTCTTCAACTCCTGTAATCGACTCTCCAGCCACTTAACGCCATGTGTTGTTGCCTCATCAAGAAGCTCCTCAAGAGGTATGCCGCCATCATAGTCTTGGGAAATATCCAGCTGAACATCAAGATCAAGCTGGTCACCAAGCTGTAGAGAGCAAATAACATAGAGTTCGGTCACACTTTTCTTTGGGACTTTCGTAAGTATGAACTCAGTGATTCTGGCCTCACACTCCTCAGCCAGCTTCTCCACGTCCTCCTCCGAGAGGTCTGGCAGGCCTATCTCATCGGCTTCAGGGCACATTTTTCTCACTGGAGTTTTAGTTCTCGCTTGGACAACTCAAGTTCGATTTTGGTCTTCAAATCATTGAGTTTTTTGGACATCTTCTCAATTTGGGAAGACGTAGAATCGAACTTCATTTGGAGAGTTTTCTCACGATCATCCAATTCTTCGACAAGTTTGACCTTGTCAACTCTAAACATGACTTGACCAACTGACTTGTAGGTTACGACATCATCAGGCTGCTTTCGCAGTTCATCCAATGTAGCTCTAACCTCATTAAGCTCGGATTGGATTGTCTGCTTGAAAGCCAATAGACTCTCATGATTCTGTCTCAAGCTTTCAAAATTCTGCAAATCGTGTTGCAGAGCAGGAGGAATACTCTGTGCCATTTCATTTCATCTCCCTTGTTTAAGAAGGGGTTTTGTCCGCCTCAGCCTTCAGGTTTGCGACTTAAGGGTTTTGGCCTGTGACTGACTCCACAGCACGAATGCAACCAGAAATCCATGCCAGATACGAGTTCATTGCAGCTCTGAGAGCAGTCAAGTCTTCAGCCGATATTTCCACAACAATAACGTTTCCGTTAATACGGACCTCAGCCTTTGCTCGATCAGAGGGAGCTGAGTTGGTTTCTGGGTCAAGCGCCTGACGCAAGATTTCTGCTAGTTCATTCGACTCAAGGGGAATCTCAAGCATTGCATGCCCTTGAATCATCTCGATTTTCGTCAAAGCACTACCTCTTCATTTGCAGTATCCTAATTCGGGGACCAATCTCTTGAGCGTCAACCGTATGATAGATTGTCCAAAGAACCTTTCCACCGGGCAGGTCTGTGAACCAGTATTCCATAAAACCAGCGCCATCCTTTCCAACAGGAACTGGAGCCTCGCGGTCATGAACTTCAATATCCAAGAGACCTGCGATAAAAGCAGCAATACTCCTGGTTCGTTGGGAGCTGTTCTCTGCCACAGAAATGGAGGAAATCCCCTTTGTTCGAGTTTGGCATCCTCAGAAATCTCTCGACGAAGGATAGCGCTTTCGAGAGTAATTGTTGCGGTTATCTTTCCAGAGGGGTCCATGAATTGAATATCTCGCGGATTTCCCTTAAACATCGATACGATGAGTGCAGTTTTCGCTCCAGACTGTGAAATCCTTCCTGCTAATTCTTTGAGACCCATTCCACCTCGATTGAATCGTTCGCTATCTGGAAAAACAGTCCACAAATCGCGAATGAAAGAACGGACTCTATTTGATGTTTTACGAGAAGTGGTGATTAATACAGATGGCACAAGCCTCACGGCCCTGAGCATGGGAAACTATTCAGTTTCCTCAATGACATCGCTTGGGTCAGGTGATTCTTCATCCTCAATTGTTGAAGCAACAATGACTTCTTCATCGATGTTGGGAAGGAACTCGCTTGGGTCTACAAGTTCTTCTTCATCATCATCTCGAAGAGCGAGAAAGTCACCTGATACTCTTTGAGCAATTGCACGCTTGGCAGCCTTCCCAGCATCAGTAAAGGGAACATAGGCGCCCCCAGCAAAAAGAATCCCACATTTGTTGCATTTCCATAGACCTGCTGCCTTTCTGGATAGAGCACGTGTAGCACAAGACGGACATCGATGTGCCTCATTCCTTTTCTTCTCTATATCAAGTACCCTACGGCGTAGCTTGGCTCCATATCGTGAGCTGAATTTGCCTGTGCTTCCGACCTTCTTGGTACGTCCCAAAGCTGCGGTCTCCATTATTTTCTATTCAATGTCGATGGCTTCGCCACCAGAGTCTATCAGTCGCCCCGCGACTTCGCTTATTAGCCTATCTGTCTGTCGTAGCAGGTAAAAGTGCCTTGAGATATCTCAAGACACTCATAATCCTATTACTCGGCCTGTTTTGCAGATTCGTGTATCAATTCGCGAATCTCTTTTGTTCTTTCAAGAGCCATACCCATTGCCTGATCGATCATTTCGATAGATATCGGACCTGCACCTCCGCCCTTCTGAAGAGCTGTGAACCTATCTTCTCTGTCAACAGCCATAGTAAGGCGGCAGTCTTGGACCATCTCCTCTTTCAAAATAGGATCAATAATCAGGTGTTCGCCAATCTTCGACACTGTGTGCTCAATTGCCATGTTAGTTAGTGGGAGCTCCAGCATTTTCCCGGTTTCCACAAGTGCATCGTCTTCGACTTTCATCTCTGGAAAACGAGTGCTAAGCAATGCTACGTTGACTGCAATTGAGCTAGCATCTATGAGGTTCCCATCGTATTCCAATGGGTATACATCTGCAAAGACCATGTAAACCCTTTTGCCCTCCTCAATGCAGAGCGCCT
>JBHLND010000381.1:0-2875 GCA_048937485.1 Promethearchaeota archaeon | reverse complement strand
AGAGGCCAGAGCCTTGCTTGTGTTCACGGAACAGTCAGTGAAAGCTTGGGGTTGGATCCCTGATGGCACTCAGGAAGAGCTTGAATCCATTGTAAGCGAAACAATTGGTGCGGCCGTGGATATCAAGTTCGAGCACCCTGATTTTTCGGAGTATGATTCTCCGACCTGCCTCGATAATCCTTCAGTTATGAAGCCGACTGAAGATGTGATGATGGCCTATGGAACTCCATCGAAGCATGACCTTGACCCAACCAAAGTAATGTTCCTATCATTTCCAATTATCTTTGGTTTCGTGTTTGCTGATATTGGGCAAGGCCTACTTATTCTACTCATTGGTCTTGCTGGTTGGCGATCAAGGAAGAAAGGCGAGGACTGGGGCCAGATTATGGGCTACCTCCAGTCTGGCGCAGAAGGGCTCATGCTAATGGGTGTATTTTCTATCATAGGTGGATTCCTGTTCGGTAGCTTCTTTGGAGCTGAAACAGTCTTTGAACCGCTTTGGCCAACATTCGCACACTATATTGATGATGGGCATGGTCACTTAATCAAGAATCCATATAGAGGAGCTCACATGCTTAAGCTATCTATCGAGATTGGTGCAATTCACATCATACTGGGCATCATCCTAAACATCTACACCAAGTTGAAGCATCACGAAACACGTGAAGCCATTGTGGGTGTTTCCTATCTTGTCGTATACTATGGCTTCATCAACCTCCTATTTGGTGTCAGCTACAACAGTGTCAATGAATGGTTTAGTACAGTGGGACAGGTATATCTCTGGGTTCCAATCGCCGGAATTGGCTTCGGTACTGGGAACAATGGGGTCTATCTAGCCTCTGGAGTAGCACCACTTTACTTCTCACTCTTCACATTCATTGTGCCCATGATGATTATGGCAGTGGCGTCATTCAAAGGTGGCATGGATGGAGCTGTCCTGTTCCTCGAGTATGCCATTGGAATGATAAGCCATACTGTCAGCTACGCACGAATCTTTGCATTGAACACAGTACATGTCATTCTAAGTGGTGTGTTCTTTACGCTCATTCCTGCAGTAATCTATATACCGTTTCCAGAACTATCACTCTTCGGAGTAGAGCTGATTCCACATGAAGTTCATCCGCATACTCTTGGTGCGCCACATACACCTCATCTGCCCCTAGTGGGTGCCATCATAGGGACATTCATCGTGGGCATTCTCGAGGGTCTATTGGCATTCATGCATACGCTCAGGCTGCATTTCGTGGAGTGGTTCAGCAAGTTCTTCCATGCAGGAGGAATTGCTTTCGCACCGTTCAAATTGGATCGGATTCACACTACACCAATTGCTGCCATAGCAGTTCAACAAGCACCTACAATATCATGACCCAGAGTCCTATCCTGGACCTCCCATATAGAGGGCGGCAAGTTCTGCGTCGCCCTTCTCATTGGGCTTTTGGTCTCTCTCAAGGCGCTGTCTGCTTTCCCAAATACTTCGGGCAAGCAGGTCAGTCGTTTTCGCTCTCGTATCAACCGTCTGAGCCGCCTGTGTATCGCCGCTCTGTTGAAACACTTGAGCAGCCATATTGTAGTTGCCTACAGCCTCTCGTAGCTTGTCATTTGCGTCAGAGTAGTGAATCATTGCCTTGGATTTTTCACCAATGCGGTAAGCCAGCTCTGCCAGAAAGTCACTTCTTGCTCCCAAGATCCGTTTTAGGTCTCCCTTGAACTTCATCACAACTGCCTGGAGCTGACGAACCTGCGCATCAACACTGTTCTTTCTGCGAATTTCATCATCCTTGACGCTCTGAAGCTCATTGGCAGCTGAATCAAACGCAGCAACAGCATGTTTAATCCTTGATAGAGTTACATCGTGTGCCTCCATTGCCGCTTCATCATCCTCGTCTTCCTCAAGCTGTGCAATCTCATCCTCAAATTGCTTGAAGAAACCAATCCGCTCCATTTGCGTTCGAAATGACCACTGTTCAGCCTGTCGAGCATAAACCTGAGCTTCTGATGCATAGGCAGTAGACAGGGCAAGCTTTCCCAAGTCCGTGAGCTCGTTTGCCGGTGCCTTGGCTCCAACTACTTTGTAGTAGGAGGCTGCTTCAGCTGCATGAAGATTCTCAAGAATACGCGAGTGAATGAAATTGACACCCTGGTCCAACTTCGAACTTAGTTGAAATTGAATCACATACTTTACATGATTTACCAAGGCAATCGTCTTGTTTCTTAGGTTTGCAACTTCCTCGTCATCCTTCTCAAGGCTCAGAAGAATGCCAAGGTTGTCCAGGCCCTCTCTAATTGCCTCCAAGGACTCGATTGGATTGTCTCCAAGACTTGAGCTTGCTTCATCGAGAGCTTTGCTCACATTTTGTATCAACGTTGTCTTCCTGATTTCTTTCGCAAAATCAATCTGATCTGCTATTACACTCAAGTCGTCAATCTTCTTCTTCAGAAGGTTCTCCACAAAAGAGAAGGTTGTAAGATCCGCCTTAATGGCTCCTGTAAGCTCTCTGGTTTTCGATAACGTGTCTGCTTTTCTAAGATCTTTGAAAATCTCCTTTAGGATGGAAACAGCTTCGCCCTTGTTGTTGAGCCTTACAAGTTCAGACAGAGTCTGGACTGCCGCCTCAGCTTTGCAGAAAAGCGCCTGCGCCTTTTTGTGATCCTTGTCATTCGCAGATTGAGCAGCATTACCTTGTAGCTGGAGCGAGTTCCTGAAACATTTCTCAGCTCTTCCAAAGGCGTCGGAAGATATCATATAGAGCTTTGATGCGTCCTCAAGGTTTCCAGCTCGCATCTGCGCATCTGCAATGTCATTGAAGGTCATCGCTAGGTATACCTCGCTTAGACCTGCAGTGTTCTGCTTCCAAGCTTTAATTGTGGCAATCTT
>JBHLND010000060.1:0-11606 GCA_048937485.1 Promethearchaeota archaeon | reverse complement strand
TGTTTATGAGCCCCTCGGATATTAGCAGTGAGATAGCATATCTGACTGTTCTCGATGGGAGCAGAGTTTCCTCTATTATCTCCTTCTGAGTCAGCCGGCCTTGGTATTCAAGAACCTTTAGTACAAGCTTCGCACTTGGGGGAAGATCCTGAGCCAAGTCGCCGAAGGCTTCAGTCTTTTGAATAAGCTTTCCCCTAAGGTCTGCCAATCGTTCTTCGGAGAATTTGACAAAGACTGCATCTGACGTTGCTCTCCGAATGGTTACAGGTCCCCCATCCACCTTTCTGCGAATTTGTCCATCAAGAACCATCTCTATGGTTACTGAGCTAGCTAGGTCTCGAATTTCAATAATTGCCTCGTCTGATACAATGAGAGGTCTCCTTGCAGGATTGACACTGTTCACTGGTATAATAGAAATGACTGGAGCTGGAGTAAGCACTACTGGGCCTCCAACACTCATTGAGTAAGCAGTACTTCCTGTAGGTGATGCAATAATCAGGCCATCACTTCCATCTTTCCAAAATCGCTCGCCATCTAGAAACAGCGAATACCGAATCAATGTCGCACTTCTGCGAGCAAAGATAGCAACATCATTGAGAAGCGGTGGACTAGTCTTTCCTTCGATGTCCGCGCAGAGTCTTGCTTTTCTCTCGGATGCCCATCTCCCCTCAAGCAAATCGCTTACGGTAGCATCAAAATTGGCTACAGCCACATCAAACAGGAAGTTTGGCTGGCCCTTTGATGATATGGGTAGCACAGGTATCTCCGTCGGTCCAAGCTGAAGGAGAGTTGTCAAGAGTGATCTATCGGAACCAACCACGGCAATGATGTCTACATCCATCTTCTTCAGGGGCTGCCCTGTCTTATTCAATGCGTCCGCCGTCTTCTGCTCAAGCAACACCTGTGCATTCGTTTCTTTTAGTATATTGAATACTTCAGTTGCATCCTCAAGGATACTAGATTCGAGTCCAGCAACTAGTCCTATCTTCGTTTCAGGGTCCTCCAGTCTGAGGCTGTGGAATCATCTGTAGGCGATTGCCTTCTTAAATCAAGCTGACTCCTATAGCGGATTCAAAGTCATTGACCTTGAGCAGTAGTTGCACTGAACAACATTGCCTGCTCGGAGGCTCACAACCTCTCCTGGATTCATGGGGGCAGCACAGTGCATGCAGATCCATGAGTTCAGACCTTCTGAGATTTCCTTGAGAGTTCCTGGCAACATCGCATCGTCATCTCCGGAAACCTCCAAGGTCACTTGCGATTCCATTGCAGATACATCACCTGAAATCCCAACCCGAATCTCAATTCTTCTTCCTGTGTACTTGCCCTCTGCTGCTCCTTTGATAGTGCCCATAAACTGCCCCTCGAACAAAGTACTCTCGCTCTCAACAATGTGGAAGTTCTTCAAAGGAAGGATTTGATTTGCTTTGCTGAAAAGCTCCTCCGCTCCCAGTTCAATGGTTTCTCTGTGTGTTGTTCCTGTCGACTCAAGGAATATCTTGTCAAAGACCGCACTTGCTAGGTTCAATGGAGTGAGCAAATCACAGACTGACCTGATGACAAATGGTTTGGTTGAGGAGGTATGCGCTTCATTCCGGTGGTCTATGTACGACACAGTTGCTTGAATTGTTCCTTCAACACAGTCCTGAGTTGGCAAAAACGTGAATAATGGTGACCTGAATCCATTTGGTTCAATTCTCTTTATTGTCTTTGAGCTTTCTCCCTTTAGACTCATGCAATCTTCAGGGTATGCGAGAATCGAAACCACCACATTGGTGATGACTGATTCGGTGTTGTTTAGAACCTTCACCTTGTATTGAAATTCAAATCCAGTAATATGACATCCTCGCAATGTGTGAACTCCCTTCCCTAGTTTCGATTCACCAACTGGCTTTTCTCCTATAGGGACCAGGGGCTTGGAATCGATGTCAATCGCTGTGATCGGAGTTGGCTCATTAGGCAATGGCAAATCATGGATATCAGTTGGAAATTCTCTATTCCTTGGACGAGCAAACGCGAGAAATCCAATAACCAAGAATCCAGCCAGGACGCCGACGAATCCTATTGGAAAACCGTTTTCCTCCCCTCCAAGCTTGGGATTGTCATCATTCGGATTGCTATCATCGGGATCATCAACGGGAGGGATGAATGTGGTTGGCACTACATCGAAATAGGAAAGTGCAATGTTATGGACTCTGAGGTTCTGTCCATCATAATTCGCACTGGGATATCTCGCCGCGTGAATCCCAATATAATGAATTTCTCTTGATTCGTTGTACTGGCTAGCTATCAGCAGATCCTTCGTTTCTGGAGTACCATCATCTATCTCCGCTATTATGGTTCCATTGGACGGTTCTCGACAGATTTTGAGCGTCACTCTCCATGAAAAGATGAAGGTCGATGCTAGCCCAGTGCCATCCCCGGATTCGCCCAATCGATAATAGGCGCAATCTGCTCTGGATTCAGAATCCAACCAGTCGTCATGAATTCTAAGCATTCCCAATCTCTCTTTCATATGGTCGAAGAGATAGACCGACAAGAAGCCCTTTTGGCCAAACTCGTAGACTACTTCCAATTCTGCTTCAAAACTGCTAAAGTTCCTAATTGGAATAGATGGCTCAAGATGCTTGGTAAAGAGCGGCCCGGAGGGAATTGAATCCAGGTCTAGCAAACCATCCGCGCAGATGTATCCATTGGTGGACTGAAGAGACCCGGCGCTTGTTACCCAATCCTTGGTCACGAATCCTGAAGCGTTGTTCTGCTGATTCCATCCATCAGTTGAATTGCAGCTATCTTCCCAGGTGACTTCAGAGAGAAAAAAGGGGAGGGGAGCCCTGTGCGGATTGATTGCAGAGATTGAGGAGCCGTGAGAGAAGAGAGGAATGATGAGTAGTAGCACAACTATGAACAGACCACTGCTTAGGGATTGTTTCCGTTTCATAAGCGGCTCCGCCTCCCGCTTAATGATGGTCAAGTTACTATTAGTTGTTCTTTTGTTTGGGTTCACACAACGACTGATAAATATGAAAAGCCCATCCGATAATATGTGGGTAGGAGGCAGATGAATGCTGTATTCATACCAACGCAAGCCTGCAGCTTTATTGGCGCTTCTGCTTCTATCTGGAGTTCTGCTGATTGCATTTCACGAAACGCTGGTCTACGAGTATGAGGTTACTGAGTATTACGGGGAAATGATTGACTATCCCTATTGGAACGAACTTGGTGTATACAATTTCGAATATGTGGTCGACTCGGTGTTCCAAAATCAATCACGAGATTTCGAAATAGGGCATCTTATCGCTATACCTCACTTCAACATCACTCCTGGACCCGTATCAATACTGGTATACAATGCTAGTGAAGTGGTTCTAAATCTCAGTATGGTGTCGGGGGACCTAGTGGCTGGAATACCCTATCCCGCAGGTGACCCGGGTCTGCTTGAATCGCCGCCTGAGTTTTCAATTCTAATAAGCTTTGAAGGAACCAATTCAACAGTTGCGTTCTCTGTAACATTGTTTGCCATTAACCATGCTATCATCATTGTTGAACACTCCAGGACTCTGACAAAGAGTCTGAAATGGACGGGCTATGTTGGATGTATTATGATTATGTCGAGTTTAATTCTGTACAGATTTCTAGTAAAGCGAACAGAGATTCAAGTAATTCCGGACTAGCAATGGCAATTATTGCCCTAATCAAACCAGTTGGTTAACATTTGCCGATTGGGATTTCATTAATAACCCAATAGTTAACGTGTGAAACGGTGGAACACTTGGATTCATTGACAGAATTGCAAAAGAAAGTCTTAGAACTCAAGAAGGAACGCAACGCACTGCTGCTTGCACACAACTATCAACCGCTTGAGATTCAGCAGGTCGCTGACTTCGTCGGAGACTCTCTTCAGTTGGCGCGCAAGTCTGCAGAGGTCACCGGCTACGACATGGTTGTCTTTTCAGGAGTCAAGTTCATGGCTGAAATGGCTGCTATCCTCACCGGTGACATACCTGTCTATCTACCCGCTACAGATGCCATTTGCCCGTTGGCTGCTTTTGTTGATGCTGACAAGCTTCGTAAAATGAAGAAAGAGCATCCAGGCGTCCCTGTAGTTGTCTATGTTAACACAACTGCAGAAACAAAATCTGAATGCGATGTAATTTGTACATCGGGAAGTGCAGTTGATGTCATTTCAAATTTGGGCGTTGAACGAGTTCTCTTCGGTCCTGACAAGAATTTGGCTGAGTATGTACGGCGTCAAACAGACATTGAGATAATTGATATCGAGCCTAGGGGTCATTGCTACGTCCACCAACAGTTTGACGTCGCCCAAATTGAATTGGCAAGAGAAGAGCATCCAGATGCAGTTGTGATCGTCCACCCTGAGTGTCCCCCAGAAGTTCAGGATGCTGCAGATATTGTTGGGTCTACGGGGGCTATGGTTCGCATAGTGGCCGAATCTCCCAAAACTACCTTTATCATAGCGACTGAACTGGGACTTATTGAACAACTTCAAGCAGCCCATCCTGAAAAGAAAATTATTCCTGCATATAGCAAGGCAGTCTGTCGTCAAATGAAGAAGAACTCTCTTGAGAAGGTTTATGCAGTGCTTAGGGATTTGCCTGAAGAGAATCGCGTCACAGTGCCCGAGGATATGATTGAGCCAATCAGAGAGATTCTTGGTCGAATGAGCAAGCTAACAGATGCCAAGGCTCAATCTGCAGCACCCTAGGCTACGCAATTGGTGTAAGCAGTCCTGGAATTTGACGCAAAGCTGTCACGAAAGGTCCATTGTGACCTACTCGAATGAAATCCTCCTCGCTGAACATTCCGCCCAAAGCAATGAACTGAATGTGCCCCTTTGCTCTCTCGCAATCCTTTAGCGAGTCTCCCACAAACACAAGTTCAGCTTCGTTATATCCGTAGCTATTCTTGACATGATTGAAGTGGTCTGCCCCTTTCTCAAAACCTGGCCTATATCCCAGAATCTCAATGAAGTATTCCAGGAGGTGCCTTCTTCTGAAGTATTCGGTAATTGTGGGTTGAAATGTTGAGGATGAAACGAATATGCTGATTTTCTTCGCCCTTATTCCATCCAGTGTTGAAACCGTATCACTGAACAACTCCTGCTCGAAAATTCGGTCGATCTTAAGTTTCTCAAACTCTCCGATGGCAGCTTCATTCTCCGGATGTCCTGGAAAATTCATCTTTATCTGATGCTCATATGGCAATCCTGTGGTTGAACGATATCGCTGAGTTGCATCCTCCTTCGTTACGCCATAATACTTCATCATCATCTGGACGCCTATCTTCTCTAGGAATGGCATGCTGTCTGCAAGAGTTCCATCGAAATCAAAGACAATTGCTTTCAAGCGAAGTTTGTTCACTCTGCGTCACCGCCTGTTTCCATCGTCCGAATTCTCGACCCCCTTTAGATGGTTTGGGTAGGGCTTGTTCTATTTGAGACCTTCAGCTGCTTTGTAATCTTGAATGCATCTGTTGATTGTCTGATATGCATCCCCAAGCTCCCTGAATTTCTTAATCTCCACATGTCCGCCTTCCTGAATTTTATAGGTCTGATAGAAATGGCGCATCTCCTCAACTTGGCTCTTTGGAAGGTCCATTATTGTTTTGATGTCTCTATAATACGGGTCTTTCATTGGTACCGCGATGATCTTGTCATCGATCTTTCCCATGTCATCCATCTCCATGAGCCCTATGGGCCGTGCATGAACAGCGCATCCTGTAAATGTTGGCTGATTGATTAGGAGAACCACGTCTAATGGGTCACCATCATGATCAAGAGTTCTTGGAATGAATCCGTAATCAAAGGGAGCGAACGTGTATAGCACTCTGTCCAATCTAAAGACATTGAGTTTCGTATCGTACTCGTACTTATTCTTGCTAGCCTTTGTTAGTTCAACAACAACATAGATCTGACTTGGCGGGTCCGGACCTGAAGGAATATCACGCAAATAGTTCGTCATCTCAGTCAACCAACCACAGTTTGACCAACAAACCTTATTGAGCATTGCCCAACCAACCAAATGATAGACCGACAAGCCTTTGTGTAGGACAGTAGAAGAGATTTGTAGGTAGAAACAACTCAGGTGACAATTATTGAGTGGCGAGGACAAAAAAGCAAAGAAGAAATCATCCGAAGAGCTAGACGTAGGTTCGCTATTCAGAGGAACGGCTACAGTGACTTTTGTTGCGGAAATTGTTTCTGCAATAATGTTTCTTGGCTCGACGGTAGCCTACTTCTTGCGGGACCAACCTTGGATTCAGGTGATTGAGCCGGATGTGGCCATCTTTCTGCTTCTGCTAGCCGGCATGATCACGCTCTTCTTCTTCCTGGGGGCAATTGGTTTCTTTGTAAGATTCAATCGAAGAATTACAGGAGCTGTCATAAGCACCGATATTGGCTCAGTTGATCTTGACAAACCGCGAGTCAAAGGGGTTGTGACAATCTACGGTCTTGGGGTGGGACTCATCCTCATCATGGGAATTTATGGGTACTATCTCATCTACAAGTACTACTTCGCCGCTCAGGCTGCAACATCTTTGAGCTTCTTTGGCATGACACTTTCCTTGGGTATATTCATTGTTGCACTCTTAGTCCAAATGGTCGTAGCCGCTTTGGGACGAACGGCTGCTTCAATGATTCGGACTGTTCTTAATGAATGATCTGGGCAATTCATTACTATGCGTGAAGATTATAACTGAGACCTGGGTCCAATTCGGCACTGGTGGGCAAACCATGAAGTTGAAACTTTGGCAGGTCGCATACCTCATTGGGTTCATAGTTGTGGGCACGATCCTTGTCTTGGAAGCTATGGGACTTGACCTCCCACACGATACTCTGGCCTGGATTGACCTAATTGGAGGGGTTCTGCTAATTGCAGGCGCCTGCGAAGCCTTTGTAATCTCAGTAGAAGGAATTGCTCACAACTTCAGCATGACTGACTACGTTTCAGGAATCTACGCGAGCTTGGCTAGCACCATTCCTGAGCTGTCGGTTATTGTGTTTCTGCTTCTAGCTTTGCAGTTTGAAATGGCCTGGGTTCTTGCTCTTGCAACGATTTTCATGAATTCGCTTGTATTTGCGCTATACACATTGATTCTGCCAAAGGATGAGTTTGGTAATTTCAGACTGCCAGATGCAATAAACTGGGTCGGGTCTGACCTGCTGACGATGGGTGCAGTGATTAGTCTGGCAGTGGGACTATCCATGTTGCTTGTGGGTGTATTTCCCATATCTGAACCTGGTTTCTCCCTCACGCATCTTCAGGCTGGAGAGCTTCTCATTTTTGGCCTTTGTCTGCTTTCTGTCTTTGTTGCCTATCTATTCACAATAACCAAGTACTATGGCAAAAAGCCAGAACCCATTGACCACGACGGTGATGATGAAGGAGTTGTCTATCATCATCTCACAAGACCTCAACTCGCAGTATACCTGCTAGTGGCTGGGGCTGGTGCATTGCTTGGTGGTGAGGCTCTGTCCAGTTTTGCAAATTTCGCATCTGGTGCTGAGGGCCTTAACCTTTCGTTCATACACACCGCACTGCTTCTGGTGATCTTTGGAGGTACACCTGAATACATAATCGTTGCCAGCAGTCATCGAAAAGAGGAGATTGAAGTGGCATTGTCGAATGCATTCGGCGGAATTGTTCAGGTCTTCTTTGTAATCTTTGGATTCACTCTACTTGGGTCCGGCATAATTGGTTTCGCGCTCAACATTCAAGATGTTGTTCCAATTGACCTATTCTCAGTCGTTCTGCTCTTCTTTGCATTTCCCTCGATGTTCCTCCTCCGGCAGATGATCACGGATGATTCGAAAGTAAATGCACTGGAATCCATTGCCATGATAGCAGTATTTGTGATGATGCTCTATATACTACTCATGTATGGAGTTTAGATTCGCCAATGGCTTTGAAGGAAACTTACCTTCCTGCCTAGAAGTGGCGATACTCTCCAATTACCTGCACTTTGACGAGGCACTCTGCAACCACGTATTCATCAGCCTCTTTGTCTTCTCCATGCCGAATTCCAATGACACCGTTTCCTACAAATGCCACTAATCCTTCGGCGATTATCATCATCCCTGGTCCATAGAATCTCAATCGGTCGCCTGACTTCGCTGCCTCGAGCAGGATATCCTTCAGCGTAGATTCCCGTTCGAAGTCTGACATGCCCTAGAATATGCACAATAACTGAGATAAGCATTGTTCCAGAAATCCACTTTCGCGAGAGGAGGATGAGATTCTTCACCATCGGCGATCGTCTATACATGCTCCTAAGACTGAGGGCAAGGCGCCAAGTACAATGAATGGTAACTTGAAGGCATCAAATAGCAATTGGTTATCATTTCTGCCATCTCCTTTTGACTGTAAAGACCCAGATTTGTCATTTCGCAACTCTCTTATCCTACAGAAGCAGATTCCATATCCGTTTTAGGAGTTGAACCTATGAAGTACATAATGTTCTGGGAATACGATCCAGCTGATCATAATGTTGTAATGGACAAGCTAAAGGCGTTTCGAGATATAGTGAAGAAGAACCCTGGCCAGCATGCAAAGTTCATCTCAAAGAACTACACAATGGTCGATGGCCCCGAAGGCTTTCAGCTTGTGGAAACCGAGGATCCTGAACACCTGGTTAAGATTACGCGTCATTACAATCCTGAAGTCAGCTTTCGTTTTGCACCAATTGTTGAATTGGAAAAGGTCGATCAGAAGATCTAATAGAAAATCTGAGTCCTCCGGACGAAAACTCGCCGGAGGTACTCCTCTCTTTAGCGGCAAATCAGATAATGCCTATTCTCTTGCCAATCTTCTCGTAGGCTCCGAGAGCCTGATCTAGTTGACCCTTGGAAAGACCAGAGTTCATCATGTTTCTGATTCTTGCCTTGTCACGAGCAACCATGGGGAAAACGATTGGCAGCGCTAGAATGCCCTCATCCATCAAGCCATTGCTGAGCTCAACAGCCTTGGCACTCTCACCGCACATGGCTGGGATGATTGGTGTCTGACTGAAGCCTGTGTCGTAGCCCATCTGCTGGAGACCTTTGACGAAGTACTCTCTGTTCTCCCATAGAGTTTTCACATGCTCCTCCTCGGTTTCAAGAACGTCAATAGCCGCAATACATGCTGCAGCTGTGGCTGGAGGGTGACTAGCACTGAGAAGCCATGACCTGCTCTTGTTAAGAGCGTAATTGACCATATCGCGACTGCCGGACACATGACCTCCCATTACCCCAAATGCTTTGCTGAACGTTCCCATTTCAAAGTGGACATCATGATGGGTCAGGTTGAAATGAGAAACAATTCCTCTTCCTCCCTTTCCAAGGACTGCCTCGCCATGCGCGTCGTCAACATAGATCATCGCGCCATGCGGCTTACTCGCTTTAACAATGCCATCAAGTGGAGCTATGTCGCCATCCATCGAAAAGACTCCGTCAGTGATGACAAGTATCTTCTTGGGATTCTCCTTCTCTGCTTCTTTCAAGACGCGTTCCAAGTCTTCCGTGTCATTATGCTTGTACACAAATCGTGTTGCTTTGGTCAGTCTTACACCATCAATGATGGAGCCGTGATTCAATTCGTCTGAAACGATAGCGTCACCCTTGTCAACGAGCTGGGGAATCAACCCTTCATTGGTTGTGAAGCCCGCCGAATAGGTGAGAGCCGCTTCTGCGCCTTTAAAATTGGCCAAGCGTTTCTCAAGTTCCAAGTGGAGGTCCATTGTTCCAGCAATCGCACGCACAGAGCCGGATCCTGCGCCGTGGGTTTTTATCGCCTCAATAGCTGCCTCCTTGAGTTTTGGGTGATTTGAGAGGTTCAGGTAGTTATTGCTGCACAGCATGATGACATCTTTGCCATCAACCTTAGCCTCGGGTGTGCTTGGGCCTTGAAGCTCTCGGATTTTCCAGTCGAAATTTTGCTCGACGAGTTTCTGGTACTCGTCCCTCATCCACGAAACGGGGTCTCTCATTTTATTCACCGTAGTCCTTGCTGGGTTCTGGGACCCACTGAACTAGTCTTGTCTTGGTTGGCCCCGCGAAAAATCACCTATATATGCGCTTCGTTCCAGCTTATGAAATGGATTGTTACTTCTCCTCGGCATCTATACTATCCAAGAGATCCTTCACAAGAGCACTTGGTAGGTTCCTTGCCTGAGACACGAGGGCTTCTATCTCGTCTGGAGGTAAATTCCTCTTCTTCAATTCCTCCCGGAGATCCTCCAACTCCAACTCACTGAGTCGGTCCTCGAATTGGACTTCCTCCTCAGTAACGGGAGCCTGCTCTTCAACCTCCTTCAGGAATTCCGCGGCCAAATCTTTCGGAACCTTCCTTGCCTGTTCCAAGATTGCCTCAATCTCCTTCTCTGGAGTGCCTTTTATGAAGAGTCGTCCCCGGAGAGCAACTAGGTCGTCCTCAGACATAGTTTCGATAACATCAGGTTCTTTCCTACTCTCACGCTCATGTCTGAATCCCTTTAGAAGCTCCATAGCCAAAGCCCTTGGAACTTCCCTTGCCTGCTCCAAGATTACATCAATCTCATTGGGTTTTGCCCCTTCTTCCATGAGCTGAACCCTCAGCATCTCAATCTCCATGTCACTCAGTTTGGCAGTATCAACCTCCGGCTCATGCATATCAACGGCATGTCCAAAGCTCTTGAGCAGAGTTTCAGCAACCTCACGTGGAAGTTTCCGAGCTTGCGCAACAACTGCATCAACTTCATGCAATGGGAGCCCTCTCTTCAATAGAGCTTCTTTCATCTCTTGAATCTCTTTTTCGTTCAGCTGCTCTTCAAGGGATTCCGGTACCTCTGAGGGCGCGAAGAGAGCAGCTTGCTCCTCGGCAATATCAAATCCTGGAATAGTCGTAGGCGCTGCTTCTTGTCCCAATCGTTCCTGTCGCTCTAATCTTACATTCTCTAGTACTTCTTCAATGGATTTGCCTTCATTCCTTGCGACCTTGAGGACTTCTTGCTTTATGACTTCAGCAACGAAATTGGTCTGTTGGCTCATCTTCATCTTGGAAAGGTCCCGTCTGAATTCATCTACTTCCTCTTGAGCCATTGAGGTAAGAATCGCGAGGTCCAGGAGAAGCTGCTCAATCTCAGGTACCGAAATAGAAATCGGTTCAGATGGCATCATTCCAGGAGTTTTAATTATTCTAAGATCTCCGCAGAGCTCTTTGAAGAGTTGCGCAATGATTTCCTGTCTATTCATAACATCTGTTGCTGGTTTTGGAACCCGGCCTCTTCGAAGCTGTCGTATCTGGGAGCTAAGGGTTCGAATTTGCTTTGGAACCTTAATGATACGAACCCAAACAATCGAGCTGAGAAGGAGAATGATGATGAAAGCGCTTCCATAGGTGAACATGTTTTGCATTGCAATATCGGCTTGTGAAGGACTAACTGATACTGAGAAGTGAACTGTCTTTTCAGCATAATACGTCTTGTTCAAAGCAATTGAAATTTCTGCAAATCCTGTTATTCTAAAAGCTGCGACTCTAAACTGATACCATCCCGGTCTTTCCGTGTCTTCTCCCAAGTATTCAACAAGCACATAGCCAGGATCTTCATCGATAATGGTCACATCCGCG
>JBHLND010000059.1:1475-11623 GCA_048937485.1 Promethearchaeota archaeon | reverse complement strand
ACCCTAGCCTGGTCAATCAATTTTCGTGCATCAGCATGAAGCCCAGCGATAGCGGTTCCAACATGATCATCAATGAGAAGTATCTTCTTCAAGGTGTCAAGGTCGACAAGAGAGTGAGGAGATCTCTTTTCACCAGCCAGAACCACGCCATCTACTGCTTTCACCCCAACGGCCAGTGGACCGTGTCGCACTGCCTCCGTGGCATATTCAACTTGGTAGAGCCGTCCCTCGGGGCTGAAAACCGTGATGGCTCTGTCATAGCCCATGCTCTGTGTTGGGAACATTTGTGACACTCCAATAGTTTGACCAAAAACGAGGTCGTCAAAAAAACGTCGCGCGAGTGCGTTTAAAAGCTTGTCTGTGTGTTTGTTTAGGAACTCATCGCCAGTCAAGGCGAATTGAGATTCTGTTTGGCAGGCCTTTGAGAACAGGTTCGATTTCAGTCCTAGGAGGGGAATAAAACCAAGTAGTTTCCTTTTCTCTGACCCCAACAGACGTGACGTAATTCTGAACCACATATTCGCCCTTGAATCCTAGCTCATGAAGAAGCTGAGATATCCCCCTAATATCACTAGGAGTTGTAAGTCCGCCAACATATGTAGTTCTTGGCCAAAATGCCGCTTTTGAGTCCATGATTAGGTTGATGCTTTGTAAAACGCGAATCCATGGATTTTGCTTTGCTCCGGTAACTTTCACGTAGTTTTGGGGCGTCGTCTTAATGTCAAGCCAAACCGAATCCAAATAGGGCAATGATGCATCTAGAACATCAGGGACAGATCCATTTGTATTGAGATTGACATGGAGACCTGTTTCTTTTAGCGCGCGTAGCAGCTGAGGCAAATCATTATGGATAGTGGGTTCACCGCCAGTCACACAGAAGCCATCAACCATATGTCCAGTCGCTTTTCTCACAATATCTTTAATCTCTACAATTACACCAGAGTCAAGGGGGATCAAACCCGAGTTTTGACAAAAGGGGCAATCAAAGTTGCAGCCGGCTGTGAAGATTGTAGTGACTGGAATCCCGGGAACATCAACTAAACTGATATCGATGATAGAAGCTACGCGCATTCTCGCACAACCATGTCTAGCAGACGCCTAAGAGGGTTAAATGTGCAACTGTTGCGGTTTGCATCACAGTTGATTCCTTGTGGACGCTGAGGTTATGAATCTCATGTGAATCAGTAAATCCTGTGGGAGTGTGACGAGAAGAGGCCCCCAAACTCCATGATCTCATGATGTATATTATAAGATATTCGAAGATAGTTACTAGAACCCTTATAGTATACTTCTGCAGTAGAATTTCGGGGACCTGTGTAATGACAGAGCAGATGTGCAGTAGAAAAGAAATCCTTCGGAGTACGTTGTTTCATATCCAGCTGAAGCAGTGTCAATACATCGACAATTTTCCGGAAGCTGTGGCGGACATTTTTGATGGAAGCATCAAGAATAACCGACTGCGGAAGTACGAAGAGATTAAGCGCAGACTTTATCGCATCAAGACCAGCTTCTTTGAGATAAACAAAAGCAAGATTAAGAAGAGAGACTTCTTTGAGTCGCTTTACAGCCGCATCTCAAACCGAATATCCTAAATTCGTTCATTGAAAAGTGAATGGAAACTACTGGCTAAGAAACATCATCAGAGTCTTCTTGGAAAACTAGACTATTCCATAACTTCTCTCAATGATAGAATGAACTTCGCACCATGACTAGGTTTGCCCTTTACTCGGTCTCTGACTTCAACAGTACCGCCATATTTTCGTGCCATCTGAGCAACTAGGGTCAGTCCAACCCCTCCTGAATGCTGACGACGGTCGAAAATTGCATCTTTTCGATTCTTGCTGATTCCAGGCCCATCATCAGAAACTGCAAGCTTGAAGAAACCATCTTCACGGCTGCCTGAAACCCACACTCTCTTGTCTTCCTTCGGATTATGACGAGCTGCATTTTCAAGCAGATTCCAAAGTAACTCTCCAAGTAATGCATCGGCCTTCACATAGACCACAGGTTCAATGTCCTCCACGAAAACCGTAGCACCGTAGACACGGCTCAAAACAGATACTTTTTCATCCAGAATGCTTGTGAGATTTATCTTTCCTATAGGCAGCCTCCGCAATTGCCCTGCACGTTTCACTTTTGTGATTAGACGATTGCATCTCTCAACTGCATCAAGAATGTCACCCTGTGCTTCCTGCAGATAGGAACGAGGAATCTCTGGATCAAGTAATCCTGTTGAGGTTGTGATTACCTGCAATTGGTTTGCAATATCATGGGTGAGAAGATCCAGAAGCATTGCAATGGTGTCTTCAGCTTCCTTCTGGGCGGAAATCTCTGTGATTACAGCAAATGTTCCCACAAACTCTCCGTCTTGGTTAAAGTAAGGTGCTGCTGATACAATAGTAGGAACAACGTCCCCATTCTTATTGACCCACTCCAACTCGTATTTTCCAGTCGCGCCAGTCCTCCGCTCATCAATCTTCTCTTGAACCCAATCGAGATTCTTGCTACGAGTAAAATCAACCCAGGGCTTACCAACGAGCTTATCCAATGGATGTCCAAGCATTGATGCAAAGGCCTCGTTACAATAAACAATTGATCCATTCTGGTCATCAATAGCGAGACCATCATTCATTGTTTCGACAAGAACTTCGTATCTTGCTGCAGTTTCCACCAATGCTCGCTGTTCTTTTCGGCGGTCCGTCATGTCAAGTATGTGCACAATTGTTTTGGTCCTGCCATCCAGTCCTTTGGCGATTGCCACTCGAACCTCTACATCAACTGGTTGCCCGCCTATTGTTGAAATCCTGAACGGATATCGATCGGGCACTGGCGTTCCTTTTCGGCGCTGTTGATATCTTTCAGCAACAAAATTGGCATCGGGTGGCTGCATGATTTCTCTGAAATCGTGGCCAATGAGATCTTCTCTCGTGCCGCCAAAAAGGCGAGCGGCCTCATCATTCACATACTCGAATTTGAAATCGTCACCAACAATAACCAGCGCTTCGTGAGAGTCTGTCAGAATTTCTCGAAGAATGGCATCGTTGAATTTGAACTCAGGTCCTACGTGACTTGTTAAGCTTGCATCTGCTGCATAGATTCTCAATCGTCCTGACTTGCCGGCAGGTCCATGAGAGGTTATTCTCAATTCGGACTGAATCTCCAGCCCATCAGACCGAAGCAACTGTATGCTGATAGCCTTTGATGGAGTTTCCTTTGATATCGTTTTTACAGCCCCTTCAAGATCTGCTTTGTGCGCCTTTGAAACGAATGATTTCAGGGACTTCTTTCTGTAGGCTGATGGTTCTTCCACCTTAAGTAAATCCAGTGCATACTGATTCATGTAAGAAATCTGGAGATCTCTCGTGGTTTCAATCACCGCCAAGGGCAACTCGTCTGCTAGTGCTTTGAAATCACGGGCACTCACTCTTTTTGTGCCCTTTTTTGCGCCCTTGCTCATTGAAATCCAGTCCTATCTAGGCAGTGGCATCATTTGGGCAGCGCATTAAATGACATTGTATTATGCAACGAATTTCCCTGATAATCCTTCCTTGGCTCTTTAGGACTTACGAAGTTTCTTCCAAAATGAAGCTGGATCTTTTTGCTTGCCATAACGAAAAGGATCGTCCATCTTGATAACAAGACGGTTCAGCCACGGAAGGTATCGCACGATTCAGAGCACAATTCAGGAGAGTTTGTGCTTATCAAGCCCTCGGGTTTCATATTATCAATTGATGAAAGTAAGGCAATCCTTGGAACAGCTGTTTCAATACTTCTTAAACACGAAGAGGCGCAGTTATCTGAGATTGAAGCAAAAATATATGGCAGTCACCCCAAGACAAGTAGCCTAGAGCATAACGAAGAATGTCTGCAGGTTCAGGAAGAAAGTATTGGTGAGTAGAATGAACGCCTTGATAGATGCAGTTGCAGACCTAGAGGATGAAAAAGTGCTGGAGCTGGTTGAGAAGCAACTTGAAGAAGAAAGAAACCCTGCGGAAATTCTTGACGACCTCAAGAAAGGTATGGACAGAGTTGGCGAGAGATTTTCCAACAACGAATACTTCCTGGTCGAGCTTGTCATGTCTGCGGATGTATTCAGTTCAGCCTTGAAAATCCTTGAACCAAAGCTTCTTGATAGTCAGAAGCAATCTGAGAAGGGCAAGATTGTGATTGGAACAGTAAGGGGCGATATTCATTACATAGGAAAGAATCTGGTTGTTGCATTTCTCAAGGCTAATGGATACGAAGTATATGACTTGGGAGAGGATGTACGACCCGAGCAGTTCGTGGAGAAGATTAAGGAAACAGGAGCAACCATTCTTGCTTTGAGTGGACTGATCACCATGACACATGAGGTGATGCGTGAAACGATTGAGGCTTTGAAAGAAGCAGGAATAAGAGACCAAGTGAAAGTCATTATTGGCGGAGGGGATACAGACCAAGAGGTTGTTAACTTCACTGGAGCTGATGCATTCGGTAGAGACGCTCTGAGCGCTGTCAAGCTTATTCGCAAGCTACTATCCCAGAATAGGTCAGAATAGCTCATTAGTCAATATTCAGTGTTGTGAACACCTGCTCCTTGATCCGCTTGACATTAAGTCTAACAGAGTCCCAAGTTTCTTCATCATCTTCAAATGGGGGATTCTGCCTAGGCGGTTCATAGGGATGACCAGAAATCACTGACATTACTACCCCAATGCCCCATTTCAAAGAATCTGAGTGATAGCCACCTCCTGCCACAACCGCCAACCGACCTTTTGCCCATCTATGCGAAGCCTTGTGAATTTGTTCAGTGATGTACCTAGTCATGTCAGTTGTCAGAATCATGTGCGCAAGAGGGTCCATGTAGTGTGTGTCAAATCCGGGTATGAAGAGAATGAACTCTGGTTTGTAAAAATCAACGAGAGGGGGCACTATCTCATCAAACGCATACCGATAGCTGGCGTCCCCAGTATCCATTGGGAAATGCATGTTAATATTGTAGCCGCGACCAGCCCCTTCTCCAATGTCTTCTATAAACCCATCATGCGGATACATCCATTCTGGATCCTCGTGGAAAGATATCTTCATCACACCAGGGTCATCATAGAAATATGTCTGTGTTCCATTTCCATGATGGACATCAAAGTCTGCAACTAGAATGCGTCTGAATCCTCTGTCTTTTAACTCGTATACCGAGGCGGCGATATCATTGAATATGCTGAAGCCACCTCCTCCCTCATAACGTGAATGATGAAATCCTCCTGTGGGAGATACGATGTGATTAACCGTTCCTTCAAGAATGGAAATAATGCCCGTTATTGTTGCTCCTGAAGTGATTCTGGCATTTTCGTAGATGCCTTTGAATCCGGGCGTGTCGATGTCAATCTCGCCAATTCCTGTTTCAGAAATCCTTCTTACTTTTTCCAGATAGCCTTCAGAGTGAATTCGCCTCAGTATTTTCTCCGGGAGGGTTCTAGGCGTGATAGTCAGAACATTCTCTTGATTTAGGAAATCTGTTTCTTCGATGAAGTCCCGGATCATCTGAAACCGTCCAACCTTGATTGGATGCCTTATTCCAAAGTCAAAGGTTTCGAGATCTGGACTCCACATGAAACCAACTCTGCAGTTAGGAAAGGAAGGACTCATTATGTAGTTCGTTTCCAGACAGCCTTTATATGCTTACATGAGCAGATAGACTCAGGGTGCTTGGGCGAAGGTGAGACTCACAGAGGTCGCAAGGGTACAAATTCCTGCAAATGTATATAGCCTTTATATAAGGCAACGAGGCGACACACACACGCAGGTTTTTTCACTTGACTATGGTGAGAAACTAAGAGTATACGATACAGCAGGTTCCCAGAAATCCACGAGGCCATGGAGTAGTAAGGTTCGCTGTATTGCAGTTGCCGATGTAGAGGGTGATGGAGAAGACGCATTGGTTGGAGGCGTTGGTAAGAGGGTCCTTATTGTTGACCAGAAGGGAAAGCCAATCTGGAAAATTCCTCTTGAAAGCTCTGTAATTGCCTGTGATGCCAGAGATGTTGATGGCGATGATGCGGCAGAGGTTGTGGCAGCTCTGCAGAACCAGCGAATCATTCTATGGAATCACGATAAGACAGCGCTGTTTAGCAGGTCGGTTGACCAACCAGTTTCAGATGTTTGGCTAGAGGACATTACAAGTGATTCAGAACTTGAGGTTGTCATTGCTGAACGTAAAGGAAACGTAACAATTCTTACTGCTGCCGGGTATGAATTGAAAAGGCTCCAATTAGGCGATTCAATCACCGTCTTTGCTGTTCTGACATATGGCAAACGGAAACTCTTTGTTACAGGAGACCACAGTTCAACACTTCGAATATGGGACATCGATGGAAATGAATTAGGCATGATGTCACTATCAAATCAACCCAAGGCAATGGCCAGCGGACAGCCAGATGAAATAGCCAACAGAGCATACTTGGTTGTGAGCACTAGAGACCGCAGGATTAGCTTTTGGGAGATACAGGAACCTACGAAGCATACCAAATCGGAAAAGGTGACACTTCAGAGAATAGAGTCTACGAAGCAAATACTCTACCGACGTGCCATCATATGCGGGAATTGCGGAGCGCCAACATCGCCAGAAGCTGCGGAGTGTAGCTCCTGCGGCGCTAAGCTTGAGGTATTTGACGAGTATGCTATTGAAGAATATATTCAGGATGCGATAGAGTCCATCACTGCCAAACATCAGAGAATAAGGCTGAAAGAGCTTGACACAATTTTGAGAAAGACGCTGCCGCAGCCTGCAGCATACAATCTACGGCGAAGTATTCAGACCATGATTAAGAAGGGCAGTTTGGATGGGCATTTCGACGGGAATACGTTTGTTCGAACCGTGAAGCCAAAGCCAAAGGACATGAAGAAGCTTTCCATGGAAGATGTGAGGAGAGCTGAGGAAGCACTTGAAGCCCTATTGTCAGGAAGCGACACTCTTGATGTTAGAATGGCTGAAAGGGAAAGCGGAATAGATAGGAGAATACTAAGAAGTACTCTGATGATTCTCCTAGGTGAAGGGCTGATTAATGGCAACTTCTATGGAGATGTTTTCACACTTGATGAGAAACAGAATCGAAAGGAATTCCTGAAGAAACTAATCAATGAGCTTCAGAATTGAATTGAATGAGAGGGAGAATGGAGATGGATATTAGTAAGAGAATCGTCGTGACCTTCGTAACTGTAGCGCTTATACCGATCTTGGTCATTGCCACTCTGTCTGCCATGAGCGTCTTTGATGTATCCAATGCCAATGCGGAGGATGCAGCAGAAGCTTTGAGAGCAGAAGAACTTGCCAACCTGCTAAGGGTTTCGGAGGACACCGCATCTTTCATTGAAGAACGAATGCAGCAGTACTTTGATGGCGTGTATATGATGGAGAGGTATTTTGAGGATTTGTTCAATGGCAGAATCAGTGCGACTCCGCAGTATTCGTACTTCTGGGACCCCGCCGCTGAATGGGGACATAGTGGGTTGACAATTCCTGGGAGAAATCCAGCAGTTTACGACGAAGCCTATGAGTCGTATGACATTTCTTTCGAGGTAAGCTGTTGGTATATGCCCACGGACGATTACATCACTCCAAGCGATCCTTGGGACTGGAGTCCAACCACCCAGTATTTCATTGAGCAATCAAGTAACATGGACAATGTATTTCGTGCCCTTCATGAAGCCAATGAGGATTACATTTGGTTATACTTGGGATTTGATTCGGGCGTTTGCGATACAAGGCTCTTCAGGAATTATCCATATGACAATTTATACTACTTCGAGGATTGGTATGCTCCAGGTCAGGACTACGATCCATGGATAGAGGAATGGTATCTTAATGCGGCCGCTGTCACTGATAACCGAATAGCTTTCACAAGCCCCTATGGAGATCCATCAACGGGTCTTGTTATATCAATGGGGAGGCCGGTACATTTTGACAACGGCACCTTGATTGGGGTGGTTTCAGCAGATGTCACTCTCGATACAATCATGTCCAATGTATTGGGAATTCAGGTGCTTGAAAACGGATATGCTTACCTGCTGGAATCGGATGGGGATCTAATCGCTCACCCCAACTTTGTTGAAGAGGGGCAGGATCTCTTTGATGCCGAGTTTTCAACTGCATCATCCAGCGAGATTGCGTCATTCAATTCACTCCTTCCCGCTATTCTTTCATCAGTATCAGGACAAACAGACTTCCAGAAAAACGGAGAATCATGGTATATCACTTACTCACGAGTGAATACAACCGGCTTTGTGCTTGCCGTGGTTGTACCAGCTTCCGATGTAATTGCGCCAGCCACGAATATCCTAGATATAGTCCTGACGCAAACATTCATGCTGACCATAATACTAGGAGGGCTTCTTGCTGTTGTGGCCGGGGTTGTGAGTGTTGTATCCTATAGAAGAGCCAATTCAGTTGTGGAGCCTATCAAGGAGATGACGCGGCTTGTAAGTAAGATGGCTCAACAAGACTTCACTCGAAGCGTTTCAGCAACGGGATCAATGTTTGAAGAAGTAGGAACAACTGTAGATGCCCTACTAAGCTTCCAAGAAGCTGTGCGCTTTGGCAATCAAGCATTCATCCGAGGTGACCTCAACAGAGCCTTGGCAAACTATCAGAATCTTCTGGAAATCAGCAAGCGTCTGAATATCGAAGTTGGTGTTCAGACCATGCTAATGAACATTGGAAATGTATTCAGGCAACGTGGGGACACCGGCAATGCATTGGACTATTACAAACAGGCCTTGGACCTTGCTGAGAAGATGCTTGAACGGTCTCGGGAAGATGGTATAGATGAAACAGATGCTCTACTCAGAGTTGCCTCAGTATATCACAATATGGCACTTGTGGAAATGGATAAGAATGACACAGCCAGGGCAATGAAGCTTCTGGAAGATGCAGAAGCTATTGACGTGACCTTGAAACATGACCGAGGGCTCGCTAGACGGTATGATGCGATGGGGCTAGTGATGATGAAAGAAGGCCGGTATAGCCAAGCTCTAACGAAGTTTGAGGAAGCTATGAAGATAGCTGCGGCAGAAAGGAATGAGCGAACTATGGCATACATCCATTTCCATATGGGTGAATTGCATCAAGTGGAGGGAAATCTCAAGAAAGCAGAAGAGGCATACAACGAATCAGTCAGACTCGGGAATCTAACAGAAGAGTACTGGTTAGTCGTATATGCTATGCAGAACCTAGCAGACGTCCTGGATCAAAGAGATAAATCAAGTCACGAAGTCAGGGCTGAGGCAGAACGATTACGGCGATCTATTCAGTTCAAGAAGAGCGTCATTTTCGTTATTGACTACTCCGGTAGCATGCAGGCGCAAAATCGTATCAGAGCGGCTACTCAAGGTGCAAAGGAGATACTTGACAGCCAAGTCAATCCGCAGGATGATGTCAGCATAATTGTGTTTAACTCATCCTATAATGAAGTGCTTCCACTTACAAGGAAGGGCGAATACGAACGTCCCCGAGATAGCCCGATTGTCCGAACGCTCGACTCCCTTAGACATCCAAATTACTCTACTGCTTTCTATGACGCACTTGGACGAGCACTGGAGTCTCTTGACCAAATTTCATCAAGTGAGCACAGGTGGGTGATTGCATTGACTGACGGCCAGGATAACAGCTCTGAGAAATACTCCTTGGACATACTCAAAGGAATTGTAACTGAGAGAGACCGCCAGCGTAGAAAGAGACCTCTCACCATCGAGGGCTTCATCAGGGACTATCACCTTGATGTGAATCTAATCATCATTGGAGTTGGCGAGGAGCTGCGATCCGGAATTGAGGAGAGAATCAGATCGCCCAAAACTGGCCAAAGAATGAGCTTTGAGGAACTCCTCGAATCAGTTTGCGACAATATCCCACAAGGTCAGTATCTGTCAGTTGTAGATAGCCGACAGGTACGACTGGATATCGAGAAAGCATTCCAAGAGGTAGCTGTAATGATGGCGCAACTTGAAGTTGGAGGAAGTACGACGGATTACTAGGAGGCAGATGATGATGGCAGGAATGACTGAAACCAAGAAAAAGGGAAGTTTCCGACGCACTGTAATCACAACCTTCGTTGTAATTTCGGTTGTATCTTTGGGACTAACAGGAGGAATCTCATACTTCTTCGTTGATCTCATTG
>JBHLND010000059.1:0-1465 GCA_048937485.1 Promethearchaeota archaeon | reverse complement strand
ACAACAGATCAGAGCACACTCTCGCTTGAGTCGCAGATTCAGACAAACATGAATCTCACTGCGCAGAAAACTGCGCTTGTGATAAATCAGAAGCTCTCAACAGCGGAGGCCATGATTGCAGCGTTGGCTGAAGAGGCTGAAAACCTCCTTAGTGATGATTCCACATACAGTCCTCGAAGCACCTATTACGATTGGTTCTTTGAAAATGGATTACCAGGAGAGTATCCCGATGATACTACATACAATGATGACTATGAACTCAGGGTTTCATGGAACTATAGCAGCTGGTATGTACCTGGATCAAATTCCACCAATTTCCTGACCTACGAAAACCAAAATCAAGACAGATTGGAACGTATATCCAACCTCGACCTAATGTTCCAGTCGATACACCAGCATTTGAACTTCCGTTGGCTGTACGCCTGTTTTGATAGAGATGGACTATTCATCAATTACCCGGGCAGTGATCTTGGTGGTTCTGATTCGGACAGGAATAGTGAACCATGGCTTACAACTCAGGATGACTGGTATATTCAAATCAAAGCTGGTGCAGGAGACATGGTCTTCGTGGAATCATATTTCGATCCACTGGAGTATGTTCTCATGATATCCATTGGTCGCGCAGTCTACTTTGAAAACAATACTCTCATTGGGGTTGTCGCAGGAGATATCACAATTGAAGACATAAAGGAGAAGGTACTTGATATCACAGTTCTGAATTCTGGCTATGCGGCTTTGCTACAGGGATCTGATGTTGTTGCGCATCCAGATGCAGGACTGAGTGATTATCGCGATTATGACGGGGACGATATTCCGGACCTTCCCGCCCTCAGAATCATCGAAACAAATACTGATGGAAGCTCGGCTTTAACTACTGCGCAGATAGAGCAAATCACATCCGGAGCTACCGGATATCTCCGATACACAAAGTCTGGAGCGGATTACTTCCTGGCATATACGAACGTGGAGAAACCAGGATGGATTTGCATCATTGTGGTTCCTGTTGCTGAGGTTTTGGAAGCGATCCCAGCACTTGAGGCTAGGATTTCAGAGGCCAACTTGCAGGCATCAGGCTATATATTGACGATAACAGCAGCAGGCATTCTGATAGCAGCCCTTGTGGCTGTGCTGATTTCTAATCAGATTGTGGGACCACTCCAGTATCTGATGGATCTAGCAACCCGGAATGTTGCAGCCATGATACGGAAGGACCCCTTAGATACGTTAGAGTTACAAGTGGATACATCGTATACATCAAAAGACGATGAAATTGGAGAGCTAGCAAGAGCCTTCCAAGGTATGCTGGACTCTATTCGTGAAGACGAATAGCCTGGCAAACATGCATAGGATGTGGAAGTAGTGAGTTTCAGTGACTGGTCTCTAGAGAAGTCAAGAGTGATTTATGGCTTGGCCAAGAACGACTTGCATTTCCTTGATACAAACGAAACGGGAGACCTTGTCCTTC
>JBHLND010000058.1:10525-11657 GCA_048937485.1 Promethearchaeota archaeon | reverse complement strand
CATCAATGAGCTTAGAGAGCTATACTTGAAATTCTTCAAGGAGAGAAAACATGCGATAATAGGATCATCATCCCTACTCCCTGAGCACGATGCAACAGTTCTGTTCACCACGGCAGGAATGCATCCTCTTATGCCATTCCTATTAGGACAACCCCATCCCCAAGGGAAACGCTTGGCCAATGTTCAGAAATGCATTCGTACAACTGATATTGATGAGGTCGGAGACACGACACATCTGACATTCTTTGAGATGCTGGGAAATTGGAGTCTTGGCGACTATTGGAAAAAGGAAGCAATTACTTGGAGTTACGAATTCCTCACCTCACCAAAATGGCTTGGCTTTGATCCTGAGAAGCTATCAGTAACAGTCTTTGAAGGGGATGACGACGCTCCCTTGGATGAGGAGGCCATCGAGTTATGGAAGAGTGTAGGAATCCCAAAGGAGAGGATATACCTGCTCCCGAAAGAGGAGAATTGGTGGGGTCCACCGGGGGTGGTCGGGCCCTGCGGCCCGTGTACCGAGATGTTCATAGAAGTCGATGAGATTCCTAGGTGCGGTTCCAACTGTAGGCCAGGTTGTAATTGCGGTCATTTCGTTGAAGTATGGAACGATGTTTTCATGGAGTACAACCGAAAAGAAGATGGCACTTACGAAAAGCTCGAGCAGAAGAACATAGACACAGGAATGGGAGTTGAACGCACGGCTGCTATGCTTCAAGGTGTTCCAACAGTATTCGATACTGAAGGATTCATTCCACTCATCGATTGTATTAAGGAATTGGCAGGAAAGGAGAAACTTTCGGATGAGGAGATTCACCCTGCTAGACTCATTGCGGACCATGTGAAATCTGCAGTCATGATTATGGCAGATGATGCCAAAATTGGACCATCGAATATTGAACACGGATATATTGTCCGCCGGCTTCTTCGAAAGGCTATTCTCAGTGCCGATAAGATGGGGATTGGTAAGGGATTTCTTCAGCCCCTAGCAGAAATTACCATGAGTATGTACAAGGACATCTATGAAGAGGTCACCAGGAACCGCGAATTCATTATGCAGAGCCTCGAAGCTGAAGATTTGTTTACGTACCCCCACGGCCTGCCCCGATCCCCTCGCTGGGATTGGGATAAG
>JBHLND010000058.1:0-10515 GCA_048937485.1 Promethearchaeota archaeon | reverse complement strand
AAGCTGAAGATGCAAAAGTCCGGAACACGCTGAAGAAAGCACTCCGAAGATTCAATCGAATGCTGGATGAGAATGGTACTATCACAGGTGAAGATGCATTTCTACTCTTTACTAGCTTTGGTTTGCCTCTGGAGATGACAAGAGAACTTGCAGAAGAGAGAGGTATCGAGATTGACATAGTTGAGTTCAAGAAACAGTTTAAGCACCACCGAGAGATTTCAAGAACCGCAACCGAAGGCAAGTTCAAAGGAGGACTCGCAGACCACAGCGAAGCAATAACTATGATGCATACTGCAACGCATCTTCTACAAGCAGCATTGAGAAAGGTGCTTGGTGAGGGGGTACAGCAAATGGGGAGTAACATCACTCAGGAAAGATTGAGGTTTGACTTCTCATTCTCAAGAAAGCTTACGCCAGAAGAAGTAGAAAAAGTAGAGGCTCTTGTCAATGATGTGATTAAGGAAGACCTTAGGGTTCAACAATCATTCATGTCATATGATGAGGCGATTGCAAAGGGAGCACTTGCATTTTTCAAGGAAACGTATGGGGACGAAGTATCCGTTTACTCTGTCGGTGACTTCAGCATGGAGCTATGTGGCGGACCACATGTGGACCGTACTGGAATACTGGGTGAGCTGAAGATAACCAAGCAAGACAAGATAGGCGCAGGTGTGATGAGAATTCGTGCGATTATAAGTCCGGTAAGGGCCAAAAGGGCGTAAGGTCTATTTGTTGAGTTGCAGCAGTCATCAATAGAGGCTGTACTCTGAATGGCAATTACACGGGGTCAAAATACAGGTGCTTCGAAGTGCATGGCGGTATGCTTTTTCGTGGCCTTTATTTGGATAGCACTAAGCATGGTGGGTCTTTCATATCCAATGATGCATTTTCCATTCTCCTTTATTCCAATTGGAATTGCTGTCTTTGGGTTCATCATATGCGTTGTAGTAGTCGCAAATGCTTCCAGACCCACAAGACCCGTAGGGATAGGTGCAGGGTATTCAATACGCACCACTGGTGATTCCATGCATTCTGATCATCGAGGGCAGCCCTCACGTCGAAGTAGGATTATTTTTCAAGTTCCAAATCAGTGTCCATCGTGCGGAGCTCCACTGAGTTCTGAGAGCGTGGAATGGGTTGGCCCGCTTCAAGCGCAATGCCCATATTGCTTGGCAACTGTGGATGTTTCAGAACGGGAGCTATAACCAACAACGAGAATCAGACGAGGTGATAAGAATGGGTACATTTTCGAAGATATTTGGCTTGGGTGATAAGAACCTCCAGAAGCAAGCTGATGAACTACTACTCAAGCTCAGTAAGGCTCTGCAATCGGCAAGTGCCAAGATGCATGTCTGTGCAGATGACTGGGATGATGGTAAGATGAAGAACCTTGATAATCTCCAAGAGGAGATTATTGCCCTTGAGAGAGAGGCTGATGAAATCAAAGATGAGCTATTTGAAAAGATATTCTCAAAGCGCGCCTATTTACCTCAACAGACTCAAGAACGTCACGAATTAGTAGTCCACATGGATAGCGTTATTGATGCAGCTGAAACCGCTGTAAGAATGATGCTTGTCGGTCGCAATTACAGGCCTCCGAAAGAAATTCATAAGATTGCCAACAAATGTTGGATTTGCACAGACCACCTTCAAGATGCGATTAAGTATCTCTTCACGGATTTTGAGAAAGCTGTGGAGCATACTCACAGAATCGATAGAATCAGAGAAGAGGCACGTGATATTCAATTCTCATTGCTTGAAGACTTGTTCAACAAGGAGAAGTATTCCGCGAAAGAAGTGAGTTTATTCAGAGCGATTTCAGAGAGGATTCTTCTGGTTGCTATTAGAGCTGAGGAAACGGGTGATTTCATCCGCACTCTAGCCGTGAAGTACTGTTAATTCAGGAGATGATTTCGGCTGGAGCCCTTCATAATAGCCATGCTCATCGTTGGCTTCATTGTAGCTTTTGCAATTGGAAGTAATGATGAAGCCATGGCACCCGCCGTTGGAGCTCATGTCTTCACGGTGAAAACAGCAGTCATTATTGGAGCTATTTTTACGATTATGGGTGCTCTATCATTGGGGAGCAATGTTTCTGAAAAAGTTGGCTCTGAAATGGTTTCAGGCAATCCTTTGAACGACAATATGGTTTTCGCGATACTGCTCTCTATGGCAATTTGGCTGCTTATCGCATCTGCTTCAAAGGGGCTTCCTATTAGCACGACTCAATGCATAGTAGGCTCAGTTATTGGTGTGGCAATTTCCGCACCGTTTTTTGGCGAAACGAGTTTGGGTATTGAAGCAATCAATTGGCTAGTGGTTCTCGAGGTTCTTGCCGGGTGGATCATTTCTCCCGTGCTCGGTTTTCTAATTGCTGCCGGCGTTTTTGCTTTGGTTAGGCGTATTCAGAAGCGCTCTCAAGGTCTTGCAGAAATGGAAAAACAAGAACGTATCGCAGCGTATGGGCTTGCGCTTTTTTTGATAGTTACATCCCTGAGTCGAGGGGGAAATGATGTGGCTAACGCAATTGCGCCCCTCATAGTTCTTCCGCAGTTTGCAGATCAAACAATTAGCTTGGGATTTGCAGTACTTCCGGCCATTGTAATCCCCTTGTTAGTAGGAGGTGTTGGAATGGCACTAGGGCTAATCATCATCGGGAGGAAGGTTATCAAGACACTCGCAACAGAGGTTGTGACGCTTTCACCATCTTCTGCACTTGCTGCAAGTGTATCCGTTGCGTTGATTACTTTCTTTGGAACTCTAATGGGACTGCCTCTAAGTGGCACTCATATCCTTGTAGCAGCTTTGATAGCTGTTGGATGGGTCTCAGAAACCCCCGTTCAAACAGCCCAGGTCAAAGAGATACTTGTTTCATGGGTCGTCACGGTTCCAATATCTGCAATATTTGGGGTTATTGTGTACTGGATTATTGAGATGATTTCTATACCTGTATAGGCAGACAGGAATACTGGCATATTCACAGGCGAGTGATTGGTGCTATTTGGTAATATCCGGTGTCCTGTGAATTATTAGATGCTCTTTCGCGAGCTTGGCCAGACTGAGCGCCTCAGCCTCTGTTAGGTGAACTCTGAATTTGCGATCTGGCAGTTCTTTCTTTGTTGCTTCAATTATTGCTAGATCAGCACCACGAATCAAGTCCTCAACAGCTGAGCAGGGTCTGGTGTCTCCGGTATAGGCGATTGTCGTACTACCCACCTCTACTCTGTATCCCACAGCAGGCATCAATACATCTTCATCTGTGGGATTCTCCATACCAAAGTGCTCAACCTGGTAGGCAGCCACCTTAAAGAAATCAGTATCGAAGCCTGTGCCAGCGGATACTTCGTGGTGCAAGAAAGAGAATGGGAGCGTTTCCCTGTAGGCACCTCGAAATCCACGAATGACATTGATGGCTTCAGTGCAGCCAGTTGGAAATAGGATATGCAGCGGCTCGGTTCTCTTCATCATTCGCAGGAATCCGAAGAGTGAGTGAAGTCCTCCCATATGATCGAAATGGCCGTGAGTTATGGCTAGCAATTCAAGCTCAGTAATGAAGTCCAAGCTACCTCTGCCTAGTAGGTCCCTGAGTGCCCCATCGCCTACATCCAGAAGCATGATTTTTCCGGTGAGCTTAGAAGTGAGAATTATCGTTGTACTGATGCCTGCTGAGCTATATGCTATGAATATTTCAACCTCAGCATTTTCCCAAGAAAAAGGACCAACGCGGTAGTTCATTGTCAGCAAATCCGAAAGTTGTATGATAGAAATGAGAATAACGGAGAACCTTGAAAGGTCCTCCGCATAAGAGATTCTCGAAACTTAGTCGTAACCCATTGGAGGAACACGTGCCAAATAGTTCATGAGATATCCAATGAATACAGAAACCGCCAAGCCAGCGGCTGCGTATAGCAGGATGTCAACCCATGTTGGTACTGCGCCACTCATTAGCTGTACAATGCTCCAGTAGGCGCCTGACAATGTGAGTCCTGAGAATGCGACTTTCTTGAGCGGAACTTTGACGCTCTTAGTTTGGAAGGCACCCATCTTCGTCATGGCTGCAGCAAGTGCGCCCCCTTCGTCGCGCTTCAGTTTGAGTGCTTTTGATAGCTTCCCAACAGGAACCTTGCTCTTTGGCTTGACTATGTCCATTGCCCTTGGTGCTTTCTTAGCAACATTCTCGTCCACGCCAGCTTGACTGACTCTTTGTATTAAATCGTCCTTACCCACTTTCTCTCCTTTTTTCTTGGGCGTCCTCCTTAGAATAACGGCTGCTGGGAATATATCAGTGCCCTTGCGCATCTTTCTCGCAGCTAGTATTCCTCGTTGGAATTCGTCAAGTGACAACAGGAGCGAAAACACGGCCATGATTGTGAAGCCAACAGTAATCAGACCAGTGACTGAAAGAAGTGCTGCTGGTCCTTGCGGACCAATTTGAAGCACGAAGAAGTCAGATACGGTATCGTTTACTGTGGGAGTAGACGCAAGTGAATACGTAAATGTGAATCGGCCAATAATCGTCCCAGAAATGAGACTCAGTCCACCTGCCCCTAGAAGCGCCCCTAGTGGAATTGAGCTATTAAGCAGACTGGCATTGTATCCTGAAGGCAAGGGGACTCCTAGTGGAAACGGGTTTGTAATAATTGGAATTCCCATGTACTCCATTGTAAATACGCCGGAGTGAAGTGTAAGATCTTCCCCAATTTGAATCTCAAGCGAAATAGGTAAATCTGCGGACAAATCAACAGGGATTGGACTATCCAAATCCGAAGCAGCAGCAGATGTCCCATTTACTTCTAGGAGAAATGCTAGCTCATTATTTCCGCTCCAGCCTGTTGGCTGAGCAGTTGTAACGTGAATCATCGGAGCCCATATCAAGGCTGTGATAAACAATAAGATTGCTAGGTGCGACAATGTCTTTCGCATATACAGTAATCTCCTGAGTCTGAATACGATTCGCGTACTAGGTAACTCGTACTTTAATGGTTATCTGGTGCAAGAAGATTGTGTGCCAGAGGCCAATCAACTACTCCTCGGATTCCCTGAGTCCAAGAGCTCTGTCGATTTGTCGATCAAACTCTTCATCTTCTTCTTCTGGGTCAAAGACCATTCTCGCCCTGAATTCTGGTTCTTTAGGAGGTTCCCAGTTTGTGGCGATGCCAAGGCCAAAGCCAGCTGCTGTTGAGATTATGCTTAGAATTACCTCGAAGGTTCCAATTGCTATGAAGACTCCAAGAGCCAGTATTATAACAAGGCCTCCAAGCAGTGTAAAAGCCACTCCTAGAATTAACCTATCACGAATCGAGAGGCTTTTGGTGCCTCCTACGAAATAGCCCACAACATATCCAACAAGAAGACTAGGAGCTCCATAGATAAGTCTGTCATATGGGGTAATCGGTTGCATTTTTAATACATCCCGCGGCGCATTACTTATTCAGAGTTTGTTGATAATCCTTACTCTTCTGCCACAATCCCAAACAGTATTATTCTGCCGAACCAAATCACATGTGGTGAATCGGGTGGCTAAGGATACGGATCTTGTTTTGCCTGAGATTGTAAAACGTCGTAGTGGAAGAGCCTACATGACGAGGTCCATATCAGATGAGATGCTGCAGTCTATTCTTGAGGCTGGTAGAAGAGCTCCATCATGCGGGAATAACCAAGCTTGGAATTTCGTTATACTGAGATCTCCAGAGGCATTAGAGAAGGCACATGAAGCCCTTTCGAGAGGAAATTCGTGGGGAAAAAGAGCTCCGATTATGATTCTTGTTGCTGCTAGGGAGGACGGGGGTTGCTCAACTCATGAATTGCCATACTTCATGATGGACATTGGACTTGCAACTCAGAACATGCTTCTTCAGGCAGTGCATCTTGGATTGATGGGACACCCTACTGCTGGCTGGAATGAAGAAAAGCTAAAGGAAAACACCGGAATACCAGAGGAGTATAGAATTGGAACGGTCATATTTTTTGGTTACGAAGGCGACTTCGATGAGTTGGATGAAAGAACAAAAGAGAAGGAGAAAGCACCCTTCTCACGAAGACCGCTTTCCGAGATTGCTCATTGGGATAAATGGTAGCCTACGGCTTGTATTCCATCATCTGTCCACAATGGGACGGCATGTCTTGGTGACCGCAGGCTGGACCCATCCAGCATACAAGCTGATCACCCTCTTGATGCATTTCTTTACCACAGTGAACAGGAACGGAAACAGACTCTCCACATTTTGCACATACTAGGTTTGCCAGAATAACTAGCCTCCACATTCAATTGTTGAGTTTAACTATTGTGAAACAATTTGTGCTATAAAACTTCGTGTCTGGCGAATCTAAGGACGGTATTTCAAAGGATCTTCCTTGAAGACTTTCTCGGCGGTCTTATGTGCACCTGGGGTGTCAAGTTCAACATCACGCTTCAGGCTCTTGTCCATTGATAGGAGTTCCCCAAACACCTCATTCTGCACGATCAGGCGTTGAACTTCATTGCTTCCGGTCCAGATTGTTGCAAGCCGAGCATCTCGATAAAGCCGTTCGAGTGGATAGACATCAGTATAGCCAATTCCTCCAAGAATCTGCATGGCCTCATGAACTGCATAGAAACCAGCTTCAGTAGCGAAGAATTTCGCTTGAGAAACCTCCTTTCTACACCATGCTCCGGTGTCAGCCGTTTTGGCGGCTCTATAGACAAGACCTCGGGCAGCATCGAGCTGAGTAATGGCATCAGCAACTTTGAAACTGATAGCTTCAAACCTCCGAATAGTACGCCCAAATGCTTCACGTTTGTCAGCGTAACGGGCAGCAATTTCCATAGCAACTTGGCCCAAGCCAATGCAGCCTGCTGCAGAGGTCAATCTCTCGGGAACCATCATCGCATTGAATACATCATTGCCGCCATTCAGCTCTCCAACAAGATTCGAATCGGGTATCTCAGTATTCTTCATGAGGATTCTCGCAGCGCCCATTCCTCTACAGCCCATCAATTCGTATTCTTCTTCAACCTTGACACCAGAATCACGCTCGACAATAAAGGCGCTAAGAGCTTTGTGAGGCGGCGCTTCGAAGTCAGTCTTGGCATAAACAAGGAAGTAGTCTGCTCCTACACCTCCTGCAACGAATCTTTTCTCGCCATTGAGGACAAAGGAGTCGCCCTGCCTAACAGCAGTGGTATTTGTTCCAAAGAAGTCTGATCCCCCTCGAGGTTCGGTAAGACCCTCACCACAGATCATCTCACCTTTGAGAGTTGGCAGAAGGTATCTCTTCTTCTGCTCATCAGTTCCACACTTGTTAATTCCCTCACCTACTATGCTGGGGAGAGAGTACGCACACCCCAAGGCGATACCCAGCACTCCAACCTCTTCAATGGCAAGCATTTCTGGAACCCATCCAAGGCCCCTTCCGCCAAATTCCTTCGGGAAACGGAGGCCCAACAGATTGGCTTTTCCAGCCGCCTTGATGAATTCGTAAGGATACTCTTTTTCTCGAGAATCCATTGCAATAATCAGATTTCTGTCGACCTTATCTCGAACAAAGGCTCTCACCTCATCACGAAGAGCCTTTTCCTCCTTAGTGAGCAGTACTTCAAACAATATTCAAACCTCGCTAGAAATTTCTTAGACGCCGCCCAATAAAGAGTCTAGGGTTTCTTGAGACCCACCTTCTCGTTTGATGCTAATCGCATCGGTTGGGCATACAATCTCACAAACTAGGCATAAGATGCAATCGTCATCCCGTATGGGATCCACTACTTCTTCTTCGAACGTGTCGCTAAATGGAGCAAAAACATCTACTGGGCAAGCGTCTATGCATTTCATACAAGCTATGCAAGACGAGAAATGAACTCCAACAACATCTCCATGAATTAGTCCAGCATCTTGGTTCTTACTTTGCCACACTGAATGACCATTATGAATCGTCTTGATTGACCATGTTGTCCGGAAGCTCTTGTCTATAGGCACAAAATACCAGGAAACAGCTCCCTCTTATAGAGTGTCTGCCCCAAGAGAGAATTCAAGTTGCTTCTTTGGCTCCTATTCAAAATCGCCCAATCGCTTCTCGCCCTCGATTGTCTGCAAAGGAGTAAGATTCATTGTTGTTTCCAAGGTACCCAAATATTCGCCAGATTTTGCCCGAATCGCATGATATCGAATGAATACTTTGCGCGGTGTGTCGCCATCTGGGAGGTCAAGCCAGAATTTAATCACGTCACGTTCTCCACTCTTAAGGACTCTTAAGACCTGATTGACTTTGTCTATGCTGTCTGCAGGATGACACATTCTGACGTTTCGGCCGATAACGGCCGGACCTCGTTTGAAAATTCGAGTCCCATGATAGTTCCAGAATAGCACATTGTCATTTGCATCGATGAGGGAGAACTCCACAGGGAGAGTATCAAAGACTGCAAATAGAAAATCATAATCCATTGCTTTCAAAGCATTCATCAATGGTTCAATGGTCATCTTGCATTTCTCCTACTAGGTCAAGCAGGCCTACCTAAATGGTTGAGTCCTGAGAATGCGATTCTGTGCAGGGTAATAATCTTCCGAAAGACTGCGTAATGATGGTTTTCAGACAAACGAAGCAAGACAATTAATCCGTGAACGCGATTTCATTTGCTTCCAACGAGATAATCAAAAACGCTTTTCCAAATCTTTCCGTCATCGCGCCACTTATTCTCGAAGTTGCTCATGTTGGTCCATTCACGTAGCGCAGCAACGGCGGAATTGGGAAACCGGCCTTCAACAATCTCTTCCATAAAACCATGAGCTTGGAGTGCTTGCTGTATTCTCAAGGCGATGTCGCCTTCAATTGGAAGCAGTCTGCTTGGATCTTCGCGACTTAGGAGTGTCATATCATAAACTCCAAAGACTCGCTCTAGTTCCTTTATTGGATCTTGGTGGTCATCCACTCTAACATCCACATATCTGTCAGTCCCGCCTTCGTAACCACCTTTCTCACGTACAACAAGTATAGCAGCTGATTGCATCCCTCGACGGTCTCCACCAGCAGCCTGTCCAGCCTTTAGGGAGGCAAAAAGCCGGTCTATAATGTCACCTTCTGTTTGCTCATAAGCCTCAACCATGTTGACTATGACAGCCTCCCCAGTGAGTATGTTGCCTTGGCAAGTGAATCCATTACCGGTTAGATGTCCAGCCCATTCCATACATTCGTCACCCGTATGAGCAATAGCATTGCCCTTTGCATCAACTATTCCAACCTGACGATGTTCAGCATTGTCGTCATCACTCAATAGAATCCTAAGAGTTTCTGACGCGGATCTTCCTTTCTTTAGCAGCTCCAGGCCTCGCGGACCATAAGACGTGTTTGCCCATGCTTGAGTGGCAACCGCTCCAATGTCAGCTTTTGCCCATGGAACCATGGCACCAACAGCTGGAAATTTCGATTGCACAACTATTCCAAAATCACCATTTTGGGGGTCTCTTGCAGCAAGGGAATATGTCGATGGATGCGATTTTCGATTCATCTTCAATCCTCCTTTCGCACGGACAATAGGATACATGGAACCATTTTAGCTCGTCGGTGCAGAACTGGAAGTCACCAAGGCTACACACAAAACAATGTATTCAAGTAAGTCTTAAGTGAGCGTAGTTTGTGTGGCATAGTAGCCTCCAATATTCTTGTTGTGGGAGAGGTCTTCTTGATGGCAGAGATTTACATACCGTACAAAACAGCCACTGGACTTGAGAAGCACCTAAAGGTCGACCCCGAGGAAACTCACATCAATCTGGACTTAAGAGATGTGGCTTTGGTTAATTTGCTCCCTCTAGCATGGTGCTCCAAGCTAGAGGAACTTAATATACGAAATAACCAGCTTACTGAGATAGATCTATCACCTTTGGAGAGATGTTCCAGTCTACATGCCCTACGGCTAAACAACAATCTCTTGGAAAACATTGACCTAACTCCACTTGAGAATTGCTCCAGCCTAATTGAACTGGCATTGCATAGAAACAAGATTAAACGGCTCGATATATCCCCACTTTTTCATTGCCACAATTTGGCGGATTTGACCTTGGATGACACTACTTCTCTACTTGCGGATTTGACCTTAAAATCAGTAGGCAGTTGGCCTGAAGTGCTTGTCGAGAGGTTCCACAGAATTCTCTGGAAACTGCCAGAAGAGGTCTGAGCCTGCAGGCTTAAGCTGGTATGATAAAAGGTGGACCCGGATTTCTCCGGGTCCGGTTGTGTGTCCGAGAGTTTCTAGGGATCCGGTTGTTCTAGTGTCTGGCTCTATCGCCCGCGATCACAAGGACCACAAGGCTAAGGCCGCCAGCAAGAAGCAGAAGCTGGTTGTAGTCGATGCCCAAATCATCCCAAACCGTAGTACTGTCAGTTCCCACTAGTCCAAGGGTAGGATCATAGTCAAGATCGCCCTCAAAGTGCTCAAATGCTAGGTAGACAAACTTGCCGTCCTGCGGACCAGTATCTTGACCGTGGGACCCTTTTACTTGTACTTGATGGGTGCCATTCTCAGCGAATGCATTTTGGGCATATTCC
>JBHLND010000380.1:0-2893 GCA_048937485.1 Promethearchaeota archaeon | reverse complement strand
TCAATCTACGCATATTGCTTCTTTGCAAACATCGCTGAGTTCGGGGACTCATTGATTTACTCGCCAGAACGAGACCGCGTAGAACTCACCTTGGCCCGAGGTGAGGAAGGTCTCATTTACAAGGATGTCGACCTGTTTCAACTTCGTTCAGAACGAAAGAAGTGGGAAACGGAGCGGAAGTCTAAGTCCTTCATTCAAAGCACAAGATAGTTAGCTTCTGGAGGGATACGGGTCAGAATGAATTCTCTTGTAGCCTACTGACGCGCACTTCAAATTCATTTCTGATTCCGAATCTCTTAGCAAATCCCAGTATGTAGTTACGTCTTCTTCCTTCTGTTGCACCCACTACAATTATTGCAGGAATCACCCACAAGGTGACAATAAGAGGTAGGATGTATAGGAAAAGCACAGCGGACCAGTGTACTAGACTACCATACTGACCAAGAAACTCGAAAGTAAATTGATACAAGGCAAGGACGACACCAATACCTGCATAGCCTTTCAGGAATGCCAAAAACCACTTGCCAGCAGCCTGAAGCTCAGCTGTGCCATATTTGCTCATTATGACGATCCCAGACTCATCGATAATCCAGGCAGCTGAGAAGAGTGCGAATGCGGGCGCCTGAAGCAAGGCACCAAGTATGAAAAACAGGAAGATGATACTGTTCCATTGTAGGTAATATTCCTGAAAGAAGATGTTGTCCATAATCAGTGGGTCGAAGATCAGGAATAGAGTGAAATTAGTCGCCATTAGCGCTGGGAAGAAACCCATCAACATGCCATGTGATTTCTCCATAGATTCCTGTACCTGTATGCCGAATAGATTATTTCTCCCAACATACTTCTTGTAGACCCATAAGAAAAGAGGAGCTAGCGCGAACCCAATTAGCGTTCCAATAATGGCAGAAACGGGGAACAGCAGGACAACCCACCCTGCTGCACTAGTCACGCTAAACAGTATTGTCAGGGGTATGATTGCAAGGATGGACACAAGCACTGGTCGTTTATACTCCAATTCAATCACCAAATGAAGATTCTGAAATCTTAGTATCCATTGCATTGCCTCGTTGGACCTTATATTTCTGATGAATTGAATAACGATTGATAATCAGTTAAGTCCATAAGTGAGGAGGTCCACCAGAATGTATGAAAGGAGGGCTGAGCAGGTGGATTAGTTGGGGCTTTCTGATAATTGCCATTTTGATCCATATGGCATTCATTTCATCCTTGTGGACAGGCATGCTCAACTTTCTCTTCTATGACACGCAATACTTGGTTGGTCAAGGAGCGGATTTCTTCTCCTACTACCAAGCCGGATTCAATCTAATGACTGGCCTTGATTGCTACGCCATACCTGAAACATTGGCTGTTCCCTATCTATATCAGTATAGATATCTCCCATACTTTGCCTATACCTTTGGAGCTTTTGTGAATCTGCTACCGCCAATTAACGCCTATTGGCTTTGGATTGGAATTTTAACAGTTTCATTGTGGCTGGCTGTCTTTCGGACGTGGTTTCTTGCCAAAGCACTTAACCGACCATCATGGGAAGGCCGAATGGCAATGGGGATGTGGCTTGTGTTTTCTCCAACTTACATTGAACTATATCTCGGACAGGTTACACTCTTTGCTGCGATCTTGTTGTTCTTCGCATTGACAACCACTTCGTTTGCAAAAGGCAGTAATGGAGGGGGGGCTATGACTATCTTCTGGACATTGAGTTCTCTTACCAAATTGATTCCCTTTCTCATCGGTCCAGTACTGCTGGGAGCAGGGAGGGTCCGACATGTATTGGTCGCGGCCTTGGTAACGCTTTTCGCTATCTTTGCAGTGCCTGCAGGATTGGAGGGGCTCCGATACTTCCTAGATTTCAATACTGCAAGATCTCTCTACATCATCCCCTACCCTGGAGACCATTCGCTAAAGATGCTACTGTATTATTTGCTCGGAGAACCTGGTTTCGATTTCAGAATCATAACAGGTCTGCTTGTAGGTGTCTTCTTGATGGTGGCGACTTTCGCGACGATTTACTCTAGGGATGTATGGACTTGTGCCATGATATTCTCAACGATCTATTTTTTCATTATGACAGATGTTTGGGAACATCACTATACCTTCATTCTCCCGCTGTTGATTCTTGCTTGGATTCGGGGTCAACCGGAAGGCAAGATGCGATGGGTGCCCTTTGCGCTCGTCTTATTGCTGAGTATACCAATATTGCCGATGATTCAATTCTTCTCAGGCCTAAGTCCGGAAATTAATCCCATCGCATTGGCTCCAGTTTGGCAAATTGTGTATCACAGCTCTAAAGTAGTGCCTTCGCTCATATTCTTTGGTTGGCTCCTACTAGTTGCTTATGGCTCGCCGAGAGAGGAGAACGCTGCTGAGACTTTCTTGGATGCAATCCGGACTGTATGGAATGGCTTGATCCGCGGTAGCAGCCCTGCAATTGAAGGTGGGATTCTGGTTAGGATTGAACAGGAAACGCCACACTGAATAATTATGTGCCGCGAATATTGTCTTTATTCCTAACAACAATTACGACATTTCCCTTCTTGCTCTTTGTATCAACGTACCTGTGGGCCTCGACTATTTCATCGTTTCCGATCTTTGAAATAGCTGCTTCGGGTGCATAACCTTGACGGCAGCGATGAAGTTGGCCTGGTTACTCCCTCTTTCTTCCTATACACTCATGCATAGGAAATCATAATTCAACGTGCTCATCATCTAGAATGTATTGATATACGGGCATAATGTATTCCTCTTCTATTGCCCTAAGAACATCAACATAGACATCATCTACAGATATGTCAATTGACAGCATTTGGCTGATCAATGCGGAGAGAATGAATGTTTCCTCGCCGTCTTCAAGTTGTAGCGCTCTTTCGATGAG
>JBHLND010000379.1:0-2894 GCA_048937485.1 Promethearchaeota archaeon | reverse complement strand
CGTTCTTCACAAGATGCAGTCCGTGGAACGGGTCGTCAGATAGGAGAACGGCATCTTCAAATCTCTCATGACTAACTGCATCCCGCGATAGTGCGAAACAAAGATAGGCAGGAGTGGGGTCTCCAGTTTCTGGTTATGTAGGTAACTCAATCGTTGTGGCGAGGTATGCGATGTGACTGCTGGTTTAGACGGTCAATCTGAAAGTGGTCTGACAAAAGCGCTCTTCATTGCCTTCTCAATGGCTTTTGCAGTAGTTGGAGCCCTGGAATGGACACTATCAGGATTCGGCATTTTAGGAAAAGTTGTCGGTCACATCACGAATAGAATCCGTCAACACATGAAGCGAAGACCCGGAATCAACATGGCGGAAGATACAGTTCATAATATCTCCGTTAGGTATGGTCTTGACACACAACAGCGGACGACACTCCTAGAGCTTCTACGCGCTCCAGGAAAGAAAGATTTCGCTGAGAGCTTGGAACATGCGGATTCACTCACAGAGGTATGTGAAGGATGGCTTAGAGAGAGAGGCTTCGGAAGTGATCAGCTGATTAGCGAAGTTCTCGCTGAGCTGATGTCGCAAATCAGTTCTATCATGTCTATGCATATGACCCCGCAGCAGCTTTACAGACTTGCTATTCTTATCAAAGAAGACACAGCCGCATCTCGAGCATTGATAGATGAAACACGGATTCTTGTAGAACGATGGGGCGATTCAATGTCAAGACTTGCAGAGATTTCTGCTGCTGGTCCCGGTTTGTTTGCCCCCTTGGGGAAAGTTCTTGGAAGCGATCTAGCGGTTCAGGCGTATCGAGAACATATGACTGGCCAGAGGATGGATTTTCCGCAAGGGAAGATGTTCCGAAGACCGCATGTGAACTGGGTCGACATAGATGATCGGTGTGTTTACGTAAGACAGGATGCTATCGATGAGATCGAGAAGAACTTTGGGGACTATAATCTCCAATTATTGGCTGGTGAAGCAGGTTCAGGTAAGACAACCTTGTCCTTCGTCTTTGGATACAAAAGACTAACCCGTCCGCCTGGATTTCGTAGTGCTGTCTACTATGTGGACCTCAATGACATGTCTTTTGGTAATTCACTTGAGGAAGCAACAAGGCTCCTTGATGAGATATTGGCCATTTCAAAGGCAATTACTGAACTCAAGACTACCGACGACCCAGCATATGCAAGTTGCACGTTTATCATTGATAATATTCATCTTAACCTCAGTCTTGCAAAGAGAATCTATACAACTCATCGAATGAAGAAATCAACAGGTGAGAAGGGGCCCTTTGCTGGTGTGGATTTCCTTTTAGTTGCTCGATCTCTTGGCCGCGATCTTGAAGATTTTGTTTCCGCCACCATGCGTGACATTGTTGGTTTTGAAACTGATGAAGCTGACTACGAGAGTTGGCTAAGTCTTTTAGTGCTGAGAAGAGAGCAGCTTGATGACGTCATCGCAGGAATTACCGCCGTTTCTTTGGAAAAGGCAGGTCTAGAGGATCAAACAACTCACGACGCAAGGATCAATTATGCATTAGAATCAAAGACTCAAGGCAACCTTTGGGTACTCTCGTTTGTGCTCGGGGCTATTCAGCAGAATGTTGCAAGAATGGGTTATCTCGACCCGGATTGGATAGAAGAAGTAGACGTCTGCTCACAGATTAAGGAGTATTACCTTGATAATCTGTTCGAAGATCTCGCTACAAGCACTGCTTACAGAGAAGCCGCCCTATCTCTTAGTGGAAGGTCGGATGAGATTAGGGCTTATACGAATATTTGGTCGGCACTCTCAACATTCAATCAAATTGACATCCCTGTTCCAGAGGAGTTCCTGCATGTTGCCATTGGAAGTGTGCTAACAACTCAGGAGCCGCTCAAACGATTCGTCAACACAATGAAGACTCTTCTGTTGGATCGAGGCGAAGTAATTGCCTTTGAAGATACCAAAGAGGCGGAGGAAACCCTCGTCGCTCTTCCTAGGTACTTGTTCATGCCTCACTCGGTACTTGCTAGAGAAGTTGCCCAATGCTTCGAGAAATTGGGATTTGGGTCTTTTGAAATCGAAGAGGGTGAAGAGCTAGTAACTCTTGATAGCAAATGCAGCTACTTTGCCAAGTTTTGCATTGACCAAGGTTTACCTCTAAATCGTCTGATTGAGTCCGCTTTCCCACGATTGCCTGACGGCAGTGTGCCTACAAGTACGGCTAAAGTTCTTCTGTCAAAACCTGAGATTCTGAAGAGCGCAATTAAGCAAGACTTGAGTCTAATTGGTTACTTTGCTGATGGAGCATATTCGCTTTCTCCAGAGGAAACCTTGTCATTAGTAAAAGGAGTCGTTCAATCATCATATGATGCAAAAGAAGCTATTGACAGGATAAGCCGATTGGATTATGTTCTCAAAAGCATTGAAGTGCAGAATGCGGTTGCTGAGGCAATACGGAAGTCGCCTAAACCTTGGGAGCTTGCCGAACCCATCGGAGATTCTCCAATCCTGAAAGGATGCAAGCCGGTTCAGGATGCTTTTGGAAGCAGAATTCACGAGATTGAAAAAGCGATCGATGAATCCAAGAAGCCTTGGAAAATACTGGAGTCTATCAAACTTCTGCCTGTACTGATGTCAAATAGTGATATTGAAGGTGCGGCTCGACGTAGTCTGAATCGCATAGTAAGTGCCCTGCAGAACCCTGATATGCTTGAAGAAACTGTCGAGTCAATCGCTGATTGTAGTCTTCTGGAGAACGAACCAGGTATTCATCAAGCCATTGCAAAAGGCATCGAATCTACTGATGAACTAAGGTGGGCTCTTGGACGAATCGTAGAGCATAGTGAGTTGATAGCTTCTGATGCTGTAAAGGATGCCATAGCAAATGCAATACAAAGGTCTAGTT
>JBHLND010000057.1:0-11668 GCA_048937485.1 Promethearchaeota archaeon | reverse complement strand
GCATATAGAGATAACCGCCTAAGCAACGTTTGATGCAACTATCTTGTATCTCTTTGTGCTCCTTCAAGCTAAATCAAATGAGCTGCTTGACAAATGGGATTGTCTTGAAGTCCCACTTTGTTTCCAAACGTTCGCCTGTATCCCGAAATCCCATTCTTATCCAGAAGCCATAAGACTTCCAGGGCACCCCCTGTGCATTCTCGACCGTATCCGTTTCTATGCGTGTCTGCCCGCCCTCGACTGCCAGTCTTTCAAGATACTCTACAAAAGTTCTTCCAAGCCCTTTTCCCTGTGCCGATTGTCTGATGTGGATAAGATCGATATACATGAACTCCTGCTCTCTCTTAAACACAAGATACCCAATAATGTGCCCTTTCTTTTCCGCCACGACGACCTCATAGTCATCCTTCAGCCTGTTTCCTGATATCCATTCAGCTCTTAGCTTCTCAACATCTCGAAATGTTCCCCACTCCGGAGCTGTGAATCCGACCATCTCTTCGTCAGTCGTAGACGCCCGAGAAGTCTCAACGATGGCAGGTATGTCCTCTCGTCGGCCCTCGCGAAGAATTATTTCGTTCACACGCATCGGAACGTGTTGGATGCACTTATGTTTTGGCTGTTAAGATGCAAACAGCTACAAGGCTTCGCAGCTGCGAGGATTGTGAAGTACGCCATTTTGCTGTAGAAGAAACTGACTATACTCGGAATTTCCGAGTGTCATTGATATATGGATGTTCATCAGAAAACCAGTCCTTGCCCTGACATGAATCTACTAGTAGAAGCTCTCGAGTTATGAGTCGGCGTGTGGCAGGTACCATAACTCTTACTTAGAGTCAGGTGTGAGCAAGACTGACGCGAGGCAATGCAGATGACCGACTTCAAGCTGGAAGCTCCCTTTAGTCCGACAGGAGATCAACCACAGGCGATTGAGAAGCTAGTGGAGGGATTAGAAAGCGGGCTACAACATCAGACATTGCTTGGAGTGACGGGCTCCGGAAAGACCTTCACCATGGCCAATGTTATGGAGCAGTATAATAAGCCCACGCTAGTCATCTCACATAACAAGACCCTTGCAGCCCAGCTGGCCTCAGAGTATAAGCAGTTCTTTCCAGAGAATGCAACGGAATTCTTTGTGAGTTATTACGACTACTATCAACCGGAAGCCTACGTCCCATCAAAGGACATGTACATCGAAAAGGAAGCTGACATTAACCAGGAGATTGAGAGACTCAGACACTCAGCTACTAATTCGCTAAGGTCTCGAAATGACACCATTGTAGTTGCCTCGGTGTCCTGCATCTATGGTCTTGGTAGTCCCTCTGAATATGACCACTTCAGAATGCTAGTGGAGGTCAATAAGGAGCTTGAGCGGCGCGAGCTACTCGAACGACTCGTTGCCATGCAGTATGATCGAAATGACATGGACATCAAACCCGGCACATTCAGGGTCAGGGGTGATGTGATTGATGTTTGTCCATCAGGATCGAAGGCTTACATTCGTGTTGAGCTGGACGGTAGTAAGGTCGAGCGTATCTCCATAGTGGACGCTCTCACATCCCGAAGTGTCGGGAGTCGACCCTGGGTTGAGTTCTTCCCTGCCAAACATCACATTGCACAGAGAGAACGTGTCATTGAGGCTCTTGAGGTGATTGAGGCCGAGATGCATGAACGGGTCGATTGGTTTCGGAATCAGGGAAAGCTAGTGGAAGCCGACCGCCTCAAGCGGCGGACTCTCTACGATATGGAGATGCTGAGAGAAACTGGTTCATGTCAGGGCGTTGAGAACTACTCCCGGTTTATTGACGGGAGAGAGGAAGGCCAGAAGGCCTACACGTTGCTGGACTACTTCCCGGATGACTTCCTGATTATCATTGATGAGAGCCACATGACCATTCCTCAGATTCGAGGCATGTATCATGGAGACCTGTCCCGGAAACAGAATCTAGTGGAATACGGTTTCAGACTACCTTCTGCCTTCGACAACCGCCCCCTGAGGTTTCACGAGTTCGAAGAGTACATGAAGCATGTGATATACACAAGTGCTACTCCTGGACCCTTTGAAACAAAGGTCAGCCAGCAAGTAGTTGAGCAACTTGTGCGGCCGACCGGACTTGTCGATCCAGAGGTGCAAGTTCAGCCAGTCATAGGACAGGTTGACCATTTGCTGGGTGAGATACGCACAACCACTAGACAGGGTGACCGTACGCTTGTCACCACACTTACGAAGAAGACAGCAGAGATGCTCTCAGAGTATCTAGTTGAGAACGGTGTCCGTGCGAGGTACCTGCATTCAGATATTGGCACAGTAGAGCGGATTGAGATTATACGGCAGCTGCGACAGGGCAAATTTGATGTTCTGGTTGGTATCAACCTTCTTCGAGAGGGACTTGACCTTCCAGAGGTGGGTTTTGTCGCCATTCTTGATGCCGATAAGGAAGGGTTCTTGCGGACAGACTGGGCCCTCATTCAGACAATGGGTAGAGCCTCACGCAATGAAAAGGGTCGAGTCATCCTCTACGGTGACCACACTTCAGCGGCCATGCAGAGCGCTATTGATGAGACTAATCGACGCAGAGCCTATCAGATACGGTACAATGAGGAACACGGAGTAATTCCTCGTTCCATTGAAAAGACGATTCAGGACATAGCTCAGGGCATTGAATCAAGGGAAAAGACCGTTCAGACCGAGCTGGGCGATTTCGACCCCTTCGAGATGGAGGACCTTGCTGATTACATCATTGACCTTGAGGAACAGATGAAAGAAGCAGCTCGGAATCTTGAGTTCGAGAGAGCGGCAAAACTTCGAGATCAGATCATGGACCTGAGAAAACAGATTGAGAGTTACGAAAAATGAAGGCAGCGACCAGGACTGAAACCAGTGCATCAGCAGATGAGTTAGATGGTCCTAGGTCTATCGTCGTGGTCGGTGCTTATGAGAACAATCTGCGCCACATCAATGTGGAGATTCCGAAGAACAGTATGACTGTTGTAACTGGGGTTTCGGGAAGTGGAAAATCTTCCCTTGTTTTTGACACAATCTTTGCCGAGGGGCAACGTAGGTTCGTTGAGTCGCTTTCTCCCTATGCTCGTCAGTTCCTGGGAATGCTCGAGAAACCGAAGGTTGACTTAATGTCCGGCCTATCACCTTCAATATCAATTGACCAGAAAAGCGTGGGCAGAAACCCCCGGAGCACTGTGGGGACTATAACTGAGATCTATGACTTCTTGCGCCTTCTTTATGCCCGAGTTGGGGTTCCTCATTGCCCGAAATGCAGGAAGAAAATCGAACCGCAGACTTCCCAGCAGATTGTTGACCGTGTCCTTCAGCTTGAAGAGGGAACTCGCATCATGGTGCTAGCTCCCATTGTTCGGGGGAGAAAAGGAGAGTACAGAAAGGAGTTTCGCGACCTTCTCAAACAGGGATACATCAGAGCTCGTGTTGATGGAGAGCTGCTCGACATTGAGGAAGGCCTCTCTCTCGACAGATACTTCGAGCATACAATTGAGGTAGTCATCGACAGACTCCGAGTCAAGCCCATTGAGAGGAGCAGAATCTCTGAGGCAGTGGAGACCGCTCTGAACATGGCGGAGCGAGTTGTGACAATTGCAAAGGATGATGGAGACCTCACTCTCTCTGAGCAGTTCGCTTGTGTCGAATGCGGCATCAGCTTGCCGGAAATGGAACCGAGAATCTTCTCATGGAATACACCTCAAGGCGCCTGTCCGAACTGCACAGGCATTGGGGTAGTTCGTGAGTTCGACCCGAAGAAGTTCATCCGGAGCGAAGATCTCACGCTGCGCGAAGGCGCCATTATTCCAGACCAATGGGTTCTCAGGCGGAAGCTCTTCCGGCAGATTGGTGAGAAGTACGGTTTCGATTTGGATACTCCATGGAGCGACCTCACAGAAGAGCAGAAGCATGTTATCTTCTGGGGCGACGAAGAGAAGTTCGACCAGGTTTGGTCTGGTGACAATGAGAAGTATGGAGTTCAGTATGAGGGTCACTTCAAGAGGTCCTATGAGGGTTTCATTCCTCGGCAGATTCGAATGTATCGAAAGACAAAGTCTGAATGGCGCAGAAAGGAGATTGAGAAGCTAATGTCCGAGCAGCCCTGTCCAGTCTGCAAGGGAAATCGGCTTCGTCCTGAGTCGCAGGCTGTCACTTTTGGTGGTCGCTCAATTGCAGAACTCGACGAACTCTCGGTCAAGGGTCTCTACGAGTTCTTTGATGGAATAAAGGTCTCAAAACGAGAGAGGCCTGTGGCAGACCCTATCCTGCGAGAGATAATGGGGCGCATTGGCTATCTCAGAGATGTGGGGCTCGATTATCTTACCCTCAACCGGACAGCGCCGTCTCTTGCTGGCGGCGAGGCTCAGAGGATTCGTCTAGCGAGTCAAATCGGCTCGAATCTTGTCGGAGTCACCTACGTATGTGATGAGCCCTCGATCGGGCTTCACGCTCGCGACAACAAACGTCTACTCAACTCACTGACACGCCTGAGAGACCTCGGTAATACTGTTCTCGTCGTGGAGCATGACGAGGAAACTATGCTAGCGGCAGACTACATCATTGACCTCGGACCTGGAGCCGGTGCTGAAGGCGGAGAAGTGGTCACAGCTGGTACCCTTGATGAGATTATGAAATCAAGGAAGTCCCTCACTGCCAGCTATCTTCGCGGAGATATCACAATCCCAGTGCCCACCACACGAAGGACGCCCAACGGACGAACCCTCACGATAAAGGGCGCACGTCATAACAATCTGAAGAGTCTCGATGTGACTATTCCTCTTGGCATGTTCATTGCTGTAACTGGAGTGTCTGGTTCTGGGAAGTCAAGCTTGGTTGTTGAAACTCTGCAACGTGAATTGGCAAAGAGATTCCACCATGCAGAAGCTGAACCTGGTGAGTTTGATGAGCTAGTAGGTTGGAAGCAGCTAGACAAGGTTATTGTGATAGACCAGAGTCCAATCGGACGCACTCCCAGGTCCAACCCTGCTACATACGTGGGGCTCTGGACCCCGCTGAGAGAGCTATTCTCAAGCCTTCCAGAGTCAAAGATGCGGGGATACACTCCCGGTCGGTTTAGCTTCAATGTGAAAGGCGGCCGATGCGAGAAGTGCAAAGGGGCGGGTGTTGAAGTCATTGGAATGCAGTTCCTCCCTCCCGTTGAGGTAACCTGTACAGAGTGCAAAGGGCGCAGATATAACCGTGAAACCCTGCAGGTACGATTCAAGGGGAAGAATGTCGCTGATGTTTTGGACATGAGAATTGATGAAGCCCTTGAATTCTTTGAGGCGGTTCCCTCGATTCGTCGACGCCTCGAAACCCTTTGTGCAGTCGGCATGGGCTATATCAAGCTGGGACAGTCTGCTACAACATTGTCTGGCGGCGAAGCGCAGCGTGTCAAACTGAGCAAGTTTCTCTCAAGACCTGCCACAGGACAGACGTTAATCATGTTGGACGAGCCCACAACCGGTTTGCATTTCGCTGATATACAAAAACTGCTTGAGGTTCTCCATAGGCTTGTTGACTTAGGAAACACAGTCTTGGTAATAGAACATCAGCTAGATGTCGTAAAGACTGCAGATTGGGTAATTGACCTGGGTCCGGAAGGCGGAGATGAGGGCGGCTACCTCGTGGCTGAAGGTTCACCGGAGAATATCGCTGATAATCCTAATTCCTTTACAGGACAGTACCTGAAGGAGCTTCTGAATACAGCTTCTTCTGCAGAGAGGAGGATGACTGAATGACTGGCTACATCAAGGTCCGAAAGGCGGAGGAACACAACCTCAAGGCGATTGATGTAGACATCCCACGAGACCGGCTTGTGGTAGTGACTGGACCATCTGGTTCTGGGAAGAGCACACTGGTCTTTGATACAATCTTTGCTGAAGGTCAGCGTCGATACGTTGAGTCACTCTCTTCATACGCCCGACGATTCCTCGGACGTCTTGACAAGCCTAAGGTCGATAAGATCTCTGGACTTCCTCCTGCAATCTCTATTGAACAGAAGGGCCGGACAAGAAATCCTCGAAGCACTGTTGGAACAAGCACTGAGATACATGATTACCTGCGCCTTCTCTTTGCCAATGTAGGGGTCCCTCACTGCGTTGAATGTGGCAAGCCGATGGAGCAGCTCACAGCCGAGTCTGCCGCACGATTGCTCCTGGAGGAGAATGGAGGGCAACGAATCTTCATCCTTGCTCCTGTGGTTCGAGATGAGCCCGGAAAGCACAAAGAGGTTTTTGATAGTCTGCTGAAGAATGGATTTGTCAGAGTCCGTTTGGATGGAGAGATTCATGATATCGAAGAGTTAGATCTTGATGGAAGAAAGAAGCATAATATTGAGGTCGTTGTTGATCGGCTTGAACTAAGTCAAAGAACTCGGGAGCGGCTAATTGGCTCCCTAGAAACCGCACTAGAAACCGGCGACGGGGCTGCAATAGTTGCAAGGGAAAATGAGCCAGACCTCACCTTTGCTGAGCAGCTAATGTGTCCGAAGTGTGGCATTCAGTATGAGAAGCTCGATCCAAAGGCGTTTTCGTACAACCGACCTGATGGAGCCTGCCCCACGTGCAATGGGCTGGGTGTGACAATGTCGATTGAGCCTGACACCATTGTTCCAGACCCAACAATGACTATTCGTGCGGTGAGTAGGAGGGTTAACGGAGGGGAGCGAGCATGGTTCCTGAAGCGACTTGAAGTTCTCGGGGAGGTTGTTGGTTATACACTTGAAACTCCCTGGAATGAACTCACGGGTTCTCAAAAGGAAACCCTGCTATGGGGGCGTCCTGAATACACGCTTCAGTATGTCATGGAAGGCGAAGAATCTAGGTGGGAAGTCACAAGAAAGTGGTTTGGGCTCATTCCATGGCTTGAGAAGATTTTCGAGGATTCAACGACTAGTGACAAAATGTACTATCAGTGGCGTGCACGACACATTGCGAGTAACCTCTCAAGACAGGTGCCCTGTGCGTCATGTAAAGGACGAAAGCTGAAGCCACAGAGTTTGGCTGTTACGGTTGCAGGAAAGTCAATCGATGCCATTACATCCATGACGATAGAAGAAGCATCAGCATTCTTTGAGAAGATTGACCTTACTGAGCGAGAAATGAAGATTGCAGAGCTTGTGCTAAAGGAGATAAAGGCACGTCTGAAGTTTCTCATTTCGGTTGGGCTCGAGTATCTGAACCTCGACCGCCTTTCAATGAGTCTTTCTGGGGGTGAGAGTCAAAGAATCCGTCTTGCAACACAAATCGGATCCGCGCTCACGGGAGTTCTATACTGCCTTGATGAACCTAGCGTTGGCCTCCACCCACGTGACATCAACCGCCTCATAGAAACGTTCTACCACCTGCGGTCTCTTGGGAACAGCGTTGTGGTCATTGAGCACGATAGAGACACAATAAACGCCGCCGATTATATCATTGACCTGGGTCCGCTAGCAGGCGTACATGGAGGTCAGGTGGTAGCTGAGGGCCCTCCATCAGAGGTTCTTGCTGACCCGAAATCACTGACAGCTCAGTATCTTGCCGGAGAACGGCAGATTCCAGTTCCTGAGAAACGAAGGAACGGAAATGGGCAGTCTATCACTTTGAAGGGCGCTCGTCAGCACAATCTCAAGAGCGTAGATGTGGAGTTCCCACTAGGCAAGATGGTCTGCATTACAGGTGTGTCAGGTAGCGGCAAATCAACGCTCACCTATGAAACTCTATACAAGGCATTGGCGCGACTAATCAATAATGCAAGTGCAATCCCTGGGACCTATGATTCCATTGACGGAGTTGAAAACATCGACAGATTGGTGCTCGTTGACCAGTCACCAATTGGCCGAACTCCTCGATCTAATCCTGCCACATATACCAAGACGTTCGGGGAGATTCGAGAGCTCTTTGCCATGATGCCAGAGGCAAAGGCGAGAGGCTATGGTCCCGGAAGGTTCAGCTTCAATACCCGTGAAGGTCGATGTGAGAAGTGCAAAGGAAGCGGGGTCCTCACTGTTGAGATGCACTTCATGTCGGATGTCTACATGACCTGCGATGTTTGCAAGGGCAATAGATTCGACCGGGAAACCCTTGAGGTAACTTACAAAGAAAAGAGCGTTACCGAAGTCTTATCAATGACTATTAGCGAGGCTTTTGACTTCTTCAAAGATATCCCCAAGATTGCTGACAAGCTGCAGACCTTGAATGATGTAGGGCTTGGATATCTTGAGCTAGGACAGCCAGCCACTACTCTCTCAGGCGGCGAGAGCCAGCGAATGAAGATAGCGCGAGAGTTGTCGCGAAAGATAACTGGGAGAACACTGTATCTTCTGGACGAACCAACCACCGGTCTATCAGCCTCTGATGTTCACGTACTACTTCGCGTCATCAACAGACTTGTTGAGGGCGGAAACACGGTCATCGTAGTAGAGCACAATCTCGAAGTCATTAAGACAGCTGACTGGCTCATTGATTTGGGTCCAGAGGGCGGCGATGCTGGAGGCGAGGTTGTTGCAGTAGGAACTCCAGAAGAGGTTTGTGAGGTGTGGAAGTCCTACACGGGCAACCACTTGCGTGCTGCCTTGTACGGGCCGAATGTGAAGAATGGTTCCTTGAACTAACCCTCACTACTCATTCTTCTCAAATCTCGAATAAGCGCTATTCCAATAACGACGAAAAATCCGACCACGCAGGCATATGCCACAATATCAGCTATGGTTTCTTGCATTGCTATCTGCTCTATTGTTCCACCACTGTACGTAAGCCTGCGCAGTACAATGGCGACAATTTGCCACAACACTAGACCTCCAATGAATCCTAGCGGCCACAAGTTATCATTAAACTCATCATCCTGAAACCTAATCAGAAGCAGAATAATAACCAGACCAATTGCACCAATGATTAGCATTGGAAGATTGAATAGTGGCCCATACGAAGTCATCCAACTCCTCCAGCCATCAAGTTGCTTTAGAAACCCTATTACCTTTCGCATACAGAAAATCCGCGTCAAAAAAGCGAGGAAGTTGCAGAAAACGATTCCACTTCCTAGTAAAACCATCCGCGAAAAGAAATCGCGCCAAACAATTTCGATTTCTCGAAGGAAGTTTCGGATTTTGGTAAGTCTCAGTATCCTATATTAATGAAAAATGTGGAGTATTGAAAGTCCGTCGGGAGGACGAGCACAGACATGACACAAAGAGAGGAACTTCCTACCTCAGCTGATGAGAAGATGCATGTATCTGGAGTCAGCGCGAGCACGATGGAACAGGACTTGCGTCGCCGATTAGCGACTTTTCCGCGTGACGCTAACGCATGGTTCCTACTAGGAAAACTTCTCTCTTCTCGGGGGAGGCACGACGAGGCAGAGATGGCTTTAAGAAAGGCTCTCTCAATAAATCCCAAACCCACTCACTTCTGGAAAGAGCTTGAGCGTATTCTGATGGATCAAGGCCGGTCTGCAGGAATGAGCAGCTCTTCCGATGGTTTCGATGACGTCTCCCCCTGCGTTTCTTGCCCCGACTATACTTACTACGGTTGTTCAAAGGGTCAACAATGCAATACACTATTGAGGTGGCGTGCTGTGATGGCCCGCCTTACCCAGTGATTTGGTTCCTTCCGAATCACTGATTTGGGATGTCCTTATCTGTGAAATATAGGACACTCTAGGTTGACGTACAATGGTAGATCTCGCCACTCTTGTCCACGACTTGCCGGATGCACCGGGAGTCTACTTCTGGAAGGATGAGAAGGGTGAGATCCTCTATATTGGCAAAGCCAAGTCACTTAGAAAACGAGTCAGCTCCTACCTTCGTAAAACAGGATTGCAGCATAGAATCGCAGAGATGATGTTTGCAGCTAGTGATTTGGAGACCATCGTCACTAATACCGAAAGAGAAGCGTTGATTCTTGAGATGACCATGATCAAGAAGCATCAACCTCACTATAACCTTGGACTGAAAGATGACCGGAGACATGCTTGGATTCGTGTTGACATGGAGATGGAATACCCCGTCTTTGAGATTACTCGGGATGCAGTCAAGGATGGTGCGAAGTACTTCGGACCCTATAGCAGCACTAAGCGTCTGGAGCGCTTCATGGATACGATACGAAAGTACATTCCTATAGCAATGTGCAAGGATCCAAAGAAGGTTGGGAGGGCGTGCATGGATTTCCATCTGGACAGATGTACAGGTCCCTGTGAGAACCACATCAATGCTGAGGACTATCGGGTTCTTGTTGAACAGATGTCTATGTATCTCGAAGGACGGATGGATGAACTAACGGAAGTCATTCAGGAACAGATGGACCGGGCATCTACAAACCTTGAGTTTGAGAAAGCAGCAGAGATGAGAGACCGTCTCACCGACATAGGTATTCTGATGAGTAAGCAGAAAGTAGTTGAATTTCATGGCGCCAATCGAGATGTCCTTGGAATCTCCAGAACCGAACAAGCTGCGCTTGTCAGAATGTTGATTGTGCGAAATGGTCGACTTATTGGAGAAGACCATTTCTATTTCGAGGTAGACCTTGATACAACAGACGCAGAGATCATGACAGTCTTTGTAGAGCAATTTTACTTTTCCATTCCTCGAGTACCAGATCAGATTCTTCTTCCAGTTGAAATCCCTGACATGGATCAGTTGAGTGATTGGCTCACCCAAAGCAATGACCACAAAGTGGAATTGATGCTACCCACAGAGCGGCGTGGAAAAGAGTTGGTTGAGATGGCTAACAAGAACGCCTATAGGCAGCTTAGGAAGATACTGATTCTGGGGGAGAGCGAGGAAGAGATTGTGGCTGAGGGCGTAATCGAATTGAAGGAAGCCCTGGAGCTCACCCAAGCCCCAATGCACATTGAGGGATTTGATATTGCCAATATTCAGGGCACTGATCCAACTGGTTCTTGCGTTGTTTTCCGAAATGGTGAACCCGACAATAGGAGCTATAGGATGTTTAAGGTGAGGGTGAAAGAAACCCCAGATGACTATGCTATGATGGAGGAGGTTGTGTATCGACGCTACCAAGGAGTTCTGGCACGGGGTGACCCCCTGCCCGATTTGATACTAGTTGATGGCGGAAAAGGACAGCTAGGATCGGCCCTCAAGGCGCTCAAGCAACATGGACTCGAATACCTCAACATAGCAGCATTGGCAAAGCGAGAGGAACTTCTCTACACTAGAGACCATCAGGATGGTGTCGCTCTAGAAATTGCGTCACCAGGTTTGCGGCTAGTTCAGGCAATTAGGGATGAAGCACATAGATTTGCTCAGAAGTATCACCACAAGCTTCGAGAGAAGAGGTTTAGCGGGTCCATTCTCGAAGAAGCTCCCGGAATAGGACCAAAACGACGTTCTGCCTTACTCTCTGCGTTTGGGAGCTACGAAGCCGTTAGGAAAGCAACAATTGAGGAACTAGCCGAAGTTGAAGGAATGACATTGAAGTCTGCAGAAAAGCTCAGAGAATGGCTTGACTCTGATGCATCCTAACTGAATCCAAATTTCAGCAAATTATGTGACATCTTCCAAGTCAACCTTGCTAAATGGCATCTTCTCTGGAATTCTCATCTTCAAAACTCTAACAGTTGCAGCAACTCTTTCTGTTCTGGTCGCTGCCATGTGCTTTCGGTTGCTTCTTCGCCCATAAATTAAGTAGATCAAAAACCCGATAAACGCCAATGCCAACC